>CAILBF010000097.1 GCA_903832395.1 uncultured Actinomycetes bacterium
ATACGCCTGGATGCTTTTGCATGAGAGAAGTTGTCATCCGACCAGGCCCAGCCACCATCTCCGGAAAAGTTCGACATGCTTCGACTACTTGCTTGTGAACTGGATCAGTAGAGATTGTTAGACCTCTAATTGCGCGCGCCAGACCAATGAGTGAAATTAAAAATAATGGTGCCCCGCAGCCATCAATTGCGGTGTGCGAAATTTTTTCTCCCGAAAGCATCTCTAACTCGTTTTTAAAAGCTATTTGAACTGGGTGTTCGGGATCTAAATAGTTAGTAATTGACCATCCGTTAGTTGCACAGCCCAAAAGCATTCCCGAGTGTTTACCGCTGCAATTCATTGCAAGCCGGGTTGGTTCAGGAGTTGCTAGAGCCGCGGCTTCATCAAGGGGTTTACCTCGTACGTTTTGCAGTGCACTTTCATCTAAACCCGCCATCGCTAGAATTTCAAGCGCGCCATTTTGATGCATCGCAAGTCCTGAATGTGAGGCACAAGTAAGAGCTAATAAACGTGGCTCTAACTTCACTCCGCTTCGCACCATGGCAGAGGCCAAAATAGATTTATAAGACGAACGTGGATAAATCAGTTGTGTTGGATCACCCTTATGCATCATCGTTGTGCCATCACTATTTAATGCAACAAAGTGACCAGCATGATTCGATTCAACAACGTCGTTTCTAATTAACTCAGCGAGGATTTCGCCACCATCTAATGAGATCAATTATTCGCTCTGACGTTCAAGAGAGGACCAAATATGTGACTGCAACTCTTGTGTTGGCGTCTCCATGTCATATGCAAAGAAAAGTTCGCCGGCAACAAGCCCATATAAACGAACTCCACCAGTAACAATTTTTGCCGTAGGTGCTGAGTACGGTTGATCTAAAACTAATTGAATCTTCGGTCCGTCGAAGTGCCCAACCCAACCCTCGGCAATTCCAGTGTTATGCGAAAGAACTACCTCTAAAACATTATTAGGTTTCGGGCGCCAGAAACCAGTTTCAGAACCACCAGGGCGCACAATTTCGCCCTCTTTATCTAGAATCCATGAACGTGAGTAGTAGTTTAAAAAAGGGCGCCCATCGTGATTAAAGACAACTTCTTGCGCAAACTCAAATGGTTCAACATTGGGATACTCGCCACGGCCTTTGCCGCGCCACGTTCCAACCATCCAGGCAAGTGGATTTAGATCAGGGTGCAGACCTTCAGGAATTGTAAAAACCATTTATGGGCGTCCTCTAAATTTAGTTGAGCGTCTGGCCTGCGATTGGCGACCACGGAAAGCATAAAAGATAAGTGCTAAACCCAGTGCGATGGCGACAAGACCCAGAATCACTGAAGTAAAAAGCTCCATACGCCAAGCCTATCGTGCTTAAAGAATGGACTGCTGTGAGGCAGGGACTCCCTCAACGCTCAGCGTTGCTTCAATTGGAGTATTTCGCTTAACGATAGCAAGGGCAATCGTGCCCAATTCGTGGTGCCTAGCAACGGTTCCTATGAAACCGACTACGACACCATCGTTCTCAATCTTTGTCCCGCTCGCAGGAAAGGCCACATCGCTGCCATCTAAGTGGAGCATCACTATTCGTCGAGGGGGATTTCCTAAATTAAAAATCTTTGCAACAGTTTCTTGACCTCGGTAACAGCCTTTGTTCATATGAACTGCGCCATTGAGAACGCCAATTTCATTGGGGATTGATTTGTAATCGGTTTCAAAACCTATGCGTGGTCGCCCTGCTGCAACACGTTCGGCATCTAATGCCCATGTTCCGACCTGGGTTGCAACTGTATTAAATGTCGCACTCATCGCTTCAATGTCATGGCGTGGCACTAAAGCAAAAGGCCCACCTATATCCGTTGTTTCTCCTGGCGCACGAAATACTGCATATTCAGAGGTTGCGTCGCGAACATCAACGCGCAGCATAAATTTCATTTTAGTTAAGTAAGCAAGTAAAGCTTCGGAATAACCTGGATCTAAAACTAGAAATGTTGTTGTGCCATCATCGACTAGATTAAATTGATACTCAATGTGGCCCTGCGGATCTAGAATCATTGCCGATTTCCAGATTCCAACACCTAAATCACTTAAGAATTGAGTAGTTAAGTCGTGTAACCACTTCAGGCGATCCTCGCCGCTCACCGCAATAACGTTCAAATGCGAAAGATCCGCCCACCCTTTTCCGACTTCGAGTGCACGTTGCTCTTTAACGGGGTCACCAAAGTGCCAGATTGCACCCTTATCTACCCCATTTTCAACAAGTACGGCACTCATTGGCAGGCAGTACACGTTCCATAGACTGCGAAGTGAGTGACATCAGTTTTAAAACCATAATCATCGGCAAGGGAGTTAACAAAATTCGCTGCGACTTCAATGGGGGCATCTCCAATTGATCCGCATTTTCCGCACACAAGATGCAAGTGACTCAATACTTCAGCTGCATGATACGTAGCGCCGCCGTGACCTAAATGTGTATGCACTACTAAGCCAACATTTTCAAGGGTTTCAAGGTTGCGATATACCGTTGAAAGATTGATTCCAGGATGAGTAAGGCGTACTTTTTCCGCAATCTCTTCCGGGGTTGAATGTCCTAACTCGCGTACGGCAGATAGAACGAGTTCACGTTGAGGGGTAAGTCGTAAGCCCTTTTCGTGCAGTTCATGTTTGCTAGCCATGTGACAACCTTACGCGAAGAAGTGACCTGCTATTTGCGAATGGCGCTAAGGGCGGCAATGACTTGCGCACGCTTAGGTGCCCCCGCCGCACGTCCAACTTCCAATCCATCTGAATCTAGAAACAAAGTCGTTGGTGTACTCAGAATATTTAGCGTTCTTACAAGCTCTAACTGGGCTTCGGCATCTACTTCAATATGGGCAACGTCATCCATATCTGCAACAACGCTTTCAAGCAATACACGTGTTGCTCGGCACGGCGTACAGAAAGCCGTTGAGAACTGCACCAGAGTTGCTCGAGATCCTAAAGCACCGCCAATCATCGTCTCGGTTATCAGAGCCTGTCCGGATTTCGCTTTAACTGTGCCACGCGTGCGCTGATACCAAAGGCCATAGGCACTTGCTAGGCCAATGACGAGCACAAGTGGAAGCAATGATTTCACAAGGGTAGTCTGTACCAATGGCCAGAGTGTTGCTACTTACAAACACACCTGGGGCGAGCGCGGAAGTTCTACCTGCATTGGGTTTGCTTGCGCACAACATTCGCATCTTGCCAACAGAGGCTAGCGTCCTTGTCGATGTTCCAGATGTTGATCTCATTCTTATCGATGCACGTCGCGATTTACCTGCAGCAAAATCTCTTGCTCGCTTATTAACAACTACCGGCTTAGGTTGCCCAATAATCGTTATTGCAACCGAAGGTGGCCTGTCGGCTGTTAGCGCCGAATGGGGAATCGATGATGTAATCCTCGATACTGCAGGACCTGCAGAAGTGGATGCACGTATTCGCATCGCAGTTGGAAAACATAGAGCTGCCATCGCCCAAGGTGACCCGCACTCAGGTGAAATTCGTACTGGTGATGTTGTTATTGATGAGTCGAGTTATACCGCGCGACTTAAAGGCAATGTATTGGATTTAACTTTTAAAGAGTTTGAACTACTTAAGTATTTAGCACAGCACCCTGGCCGCGTATTTACTCGTGCGCAGTTATTGCAGGAGATCTGGGGCTATGACTATTTCGGTGGTACGCGAACAGTGGATGTCCACATCCGTCGACTTCGCTCAAAGCTGGGTCCTGAGTTCGAAGCAATTATCGGAACCGTTCGTAACGTTGGTTATCGATTCACAATGCCGAGCGGTGGCAAAGAGAGCGCCATAAACGAGCACGTTTAAAAGATGCGACATATATTAAAGATTCATCGTTTACTACAGGGACGGATTCCAGATACTGATCATGGCTTCACAATCGAAACTTTTGATCCCACGGTTCACCAACAGGAATGGCTGGAACTAAACAACAAGATTTTTATTGACCATCCCGATCAAGGCGATTGGGCTATCGCAGATTTGGAAAATCGCATGGCTGAACCCTGGTTTGATCCCGCTGGGTTTTTCTTAGCAATAGACAATGGCCGGATCGTTGGCACATGTTGGACCAAGATTCACCACGACTTAGTTAATCAAGCTCCAGTTGGCGAGCTATATGTCGTTGGCGTTGATCCTGACTATATGGGGCATGGAATTGGCAGAGCGGTATCCATCGCTGCAATGAACTACTTATTTTCTAAGGGAATTAAGGATGCAATGTTGTATGTAGATGCCGATAATGAAAAGGGCTTAAAGCTCTATGAATCACTCGGCTTCAATTAGCTCTGGCGGAGTATTTGGTTCCAGTCATTTCCAATATTAATTGAATTTTTTCTTGTGAATACTCCATATTTCTTAATGATTCAAAATTATAGTGTGCAACATTGTTTCGAAGCCTAAGGGCACTATCGAGATGCTTATTCACTGTCCTAAACGAGGAGAGTGATTTGGGATTCCGTAAGTATGGGAAGAGGTGATGGAGTTCTGGTAGCCAGAGTTCTCCATAATGCCTATTACTGAGTAAATGGCGCCAGAAACCAAATGGAAGGTATTTTGCTACGTCCAACTGATTGCGCCGTAGGCCATCTTTGTTTTGACATGCTTTTTTTAAGGTTATCTCCCCATAACTATTTAATGAAATCGCCCCGTACCACTCATGGTAACCTTTTCGAATCGAATAATCACTTAGCGTTATAGGAATCTGAGTTCGTAGGTAGATTTCTAGTTTTCCAATTAGATAATACGAGTAACTTAGTTTTGCGACAGCATATGAGTTGAAGAGATTGTTCGTCATTGTCCTAGAGTTTCTTAGGGGTAAGACAATTCAGATAGTTTCTCCACAACTTAATCTGTCCCTCTCATGGTGTATCATTTCTTCAAAGCCCAAGAGAGATCCCTAGCGAAAGCTACATCGCTTGGGCCTTCATTTTTCACAACTTAGCCGAAAGAAAAAAGGAGCCAGGGGAACTGGCTCCTTTTTTTATCTTTCCTTTTAAGGTCGAACAGGTCGCACTGGCTTTGCTGGAACTTTTGCTTGTGCTGCAGCTACCGCTGCTTTAAATGCATCACGAGCGGCCTTCTTCGCCTCTGGTGTTGTCGCTGCTGCCAATGCCGCATCACGACTTGCACGTGCAGCGTCGATACTCGCCCATGCCGTGCTCAACGCATTGTGGCGAGCGGTTACGGCAGTATGAAAAACTGAAATCTGTGCCTGAAATGCCGTTTTCTGTTCTGGCGTTAACGCCACTTTTTTGACTACTGGTGTTGCAGTATCTGCGCTTGCTCCTGTGACACCCGCAATTGCAAAGAGTCCAGCCATAGATGCAGCTGCAATGCTTCGCTGTAATAGTTTCATATTCTCCCTCGAATTCCCCACAAATTCTTGCGGATAAGTCAAAGGTAAGGGCTGCCTTGGTGGAATCAATAGATATCCATTGTGCGTTGTCGGTGAGTTGGGAGTCGACTATCTCGATTAACCGCACTTAGCTAGAAGAAAGCAAAGAAAAAAGGAGCCTGGGGAATCGGCTCCTTTGTTTCTTTTAACTCTTTAATCTTTTACTGGATTATCGGGCTTAGCCGGTACTTGAGCCCTCATGGTCCATGTGTTCGCCGCAAGTACTTGCGGATAGGTAAAGATTAGGTCTTTCCTTAGTGGAAACCCTCGATTTCTTTTGTGCGTTGTCTGTGAATTACGAGCCAATAACCTCTTGTAAACCCGCGACTAAACGATCTACATCCGCACGCGTTGTATAGGGTGCAAGACCTGCCCGCAAAGCCCCAGCATCGCCTAAGCCTAGTTTTCTCGATACCTCAAGGGCATAGAAGTTATTAGCTGGAAGATTCACTTTCTTTGCTGCCATCGCTTTGTAAATCTGCGCGCTATCGTGGCCCGAAAATGAAAAATAGATAGTTGGCGTGCGGTGCTTGGCATGTCCA
>CAILBF010000098.1 GCA_903832395.1 uncultured Actinomycetes bacterium
AACCCGAGTTATCGGAATCGCTTCCGGTAAAGGCGGGGTAGGAAAATCATCGGTGACTGCAAATCTTGCGGTGGCGGCAGCACAAAAGGGTCTGCGCGTTGGAATTTTGGATGCCGATGTCTATGGTCATTCAATCCCACGCTTGATGGGCTTGATGGGTCAACGCCCTACCGCGATTGATCAGATGTTTATTCCACTTGAATCATTTGGAGTCAAAACAGTTTCAATGGAGATGTTTAAACCCGAGCGCAGTGATGCAGTTGCTTATCGCGGTCCTCTGCTTCACCGTGTTCTTGAGCAGTTGCTGTCAGATGCCTATTGGGGAGACCTTGATTTATTACTCATTGATTTACCACCCGGCACAGGCGATCTTGCAATTTCACTCGGACAATTGATTCCAACTTCAGAGATTATTGTTGTCACGACTCCGCAAGTTGCCGCCGCCGAAGTTGCTGAACGCGCTGGACGAATTGCCCACCAGATACATCAACAAGTAGTTGGCGTTATTGAGAATATGTCGGAGTACATCGATTCAGAAACAGGGGCAGTAGTTTCACTCTTTGGAAATGGCGGGGGAGAGGAAACGGCTAAGCGACTATCGCAATTAGTTGGAAGTGATGTTGCTTTACTTGGAAAGATTCCATTTAGTGTTGATTTGCGTTTGGGGGGAGATGCTGGAGTTCCAGTTGTCATCTCCGACCCTGATTCAGCGAGTGCATTAGCGCTCTTTGAGATTGCAGAAAAAGTAATTAAACGGAGCAAATCTCTACTCGGCGTTCGATTGGGAATTGCTACGTAGGTTTAAGCTTTAATCTTCCAGCAACGCAGGCAAATCCAGCACCATCATGTACGTTTGCCTAATGAGCGATGGCATAGATTTAACCGAACCCCATGCACGCGACAGCCATACTGCCCTCCCAGCTAAACCCGATCTCATCCGTTTAGGCCTTGGAATTCTCGGCGTCGGTACGTCTGGACCGCTCATTGCTTTAAGTACGATGCCCATACCCACCTTAATTTTTTGGCGAAATTTTGGTGGCTCCTTAGTAACGTTGCCCTTTGCTCTTCGTAATCCAGTCAATCGAAACGGCGTTAAGTGGTCTCTCATTGCTGGAGTTCTGCTAGCAACTCACTTCATGGGTTTTTTTCTCGCAATGCGATGGACAACTGTTGCCGCAGGCACAGCTCTAGTTGCCCTTCAACCAATTTTCGCCGCGATATTTGTCAAAATGACGGGTGGTCACATACCTTCAAAAGCATGGCTGGGAATGGTCGTTAGTTTTTCTGGAGTCCTGTTGATTTCCGGAGTTGATCTGCAGATTTCATTTCGCGCATTTATTGGAGACATCGCAGCCCTTGTCTCTGCCGCAGTCGCCGCGCTTTACATGATGGCTGGATCGCGGGCTCAGCGAACCGTGGAGACAACTACCTATACGACCATCTGCTATTTTGTTTGTGCGATTACTGCGTTGCCCATTGCAATTTTGTCTGGAGCAGCCCTCTTTGATTTCACCGCAAGACAGTGGTGGATATTACTTGGACTAATTTTCGGTGCACAAATTCTCGGTCACACAATGTTTAACTCAACCTTAAAGCGTGTTTCACCGGCGGTAGTGTCAATGATAATTTTCTTTGAAGTTCCAGTTAGTTCAGTACTGGCAATTTGGTGGATAGGACAAAAACCACCAATTGGAATTCTCCCAGGCATCGCACTCATTTTAACGGGCTGCGTAATGGTAGTTAAGCGAACACGAATTCCACTGGTAGAAATCACGCCATGATTGATTTGCATACACATACCAATAAGAGCGATGGTACTGATAGTCCAAGAGAGTTAGTGAACAAGGCAATTTCATTAGGTATCAATGTTTTAGGAATTACCGATCACGATACGACGTCTGGATGGGAAGAGGCCGCGCAGACTGTACGCGGAGAGATTAATCTGGCTCTCGGTAGCGAGATTTCATGTCTTACCGATGATGGAGTCAGCGTTCACATGCTCGGTCTGCTCTTTGATGGCAAAGACGAAGCGATGGCGACGATGTTGGAAGAGACGCGCGATGGTCGCCTGCCCCGAATGCGCAAGATGGTTGAAAAGATGCGTGCCGCAGGAATAGATATTTCAATGGACGATGTCGAAGCCGCTCGACCTATCGGTGCAACTCTCGGTCGTCCTCATTTAGCTGATGCCATGGTTAATAAGGGAATTATTAAATCGCGCGATGAAGCCTTTCAAGGAATGCTCAATAACGATTCAGTTTTTTATGTCTCTCACGCCGCACCGACTCCAGTTCAAGCAATTGCCATGATTCGAAGCGCTGGTGGAGTTGCAGTTATTGCACACCCATTTGCATCTCACCGGGGCCAAATTCTAAAGGCCTCAGATTTTCATGAGTTAGTTAGTGCTGGTTTAAACGGCATTGAGGTCGATCACCGGGACCAAAACCCTGATGAGAGGCGGATGTTGCGTGAAATTGCGCTCGAACTTGATTTAGTAATAACTGGTTCCAGCGATTATCACGGCAGCGGTAAACTGAATTCATTAGGTGAGTACAAAACGGCGCCTCTGCAATGGGAAAAACTAGAATCGCAAGCAAATCAACGAAGGGTGGTTAGGGCATGAAAGTAGTTCAGATAAGTGCTCTTACTTTTGCAATTCAATCTTTTGTAACTCTCTTCGTGATTATGGATCCTCCAGGTGCCACTCCAATATTTCTGGCCCTAGTGGCTCACAAGAGCCCTAAAGAGCGACGCATGCTTGCAGTTAAAGCCGCCGTCGTTTCATTTTCTGTAATAACCCTCTTTGCATTATTTGGGCGATTTATTTTGAGCTATCTCAATATCTCGATGGCGGCGCTCCAAGCAGCGGGTGCACTCCTGTTGCTTCTTATCTCCCTTGATCTTCTTACTGGCGGAACAGGCGGAGGCAAGTCAGAGAGTGCCGATGCAAATATCGCCCTGGTCCCACTAGGAACACCTTTACTTGCAGGCCCGGGAGCAATTGTTGCAACGATGATCTTCGTGCAAAGTGCAAATACTGGGCCGATGATTGCTGGATTAATTGCCGCAGTCGTCGGAGTTCATATTGCAATTGCTGCGGTCTTGATGGCTTCGACGTCAATCTTGAAAGTAATTAAAGAGGCTGGAGTCACGTTAGTAGCTCGAATTGCCGGACTTTTGCTTGCAGCTATAGCAGTCCAAATGCTAGTTAATGCAATTCGTATATTTGTTGCTAATTAACTCTGTTTAAACTTCTTAGTGCGGGTGCGATTTCGTTCTACTTTTTCTTTCGGAGCTTCAGTTTTTCGTGGTGCAACATCTCTTCGCGGCGCAGTTTTGCTTTCAACGCGCACAACTGGCTTAGCTTTAACCATACGCCCAGTTGATCCAGTCGGAATATTGAGAACTTCAAAAAGATGAGGCGATGATGAGTATGTCTCTTCGGGCTCAGCCAAACCAAGTTCTAGAGTCTGGTTGATCATTTTCCAACGTGCGAGTTCATCCCAGTCAACAAAAGTAACTGCAATTCCATCGGCACCTGCGCGAGCAGTACGCCCAATTCGGTGAACATACGTTTTTTCATCTTCTGGGCACTGGTAGTTAATTACATGCGTAATTCCTTCAATGTCGATACCTCGTGCTGCTACATCGGTTGCTACGAGTACATCTGATTTACCTGCCTTGAAATCACCGAGAGCTTTTTCACGCGCACTCTGGCCAAGGTCACCGTGAATTGTTGCCGCTCTAAATCCACGTTCAATAAGATCATCCGCAGTTTTTTGGCAAGTCCGCTTGGTACGGCAGAAAACAATTGTGGGTCCACGCCCATCGGCCTGCAGAATGCGAGCTAGCATCTCAATTTTATCCATGGCATGCGCACGAAGAACATGTTGCTCAATGCGACTTACTACTGCACCTTCATCTTCACTATCTTGAGTACGAATATGAATTGGTTGGTTCATAAAGCGACGGGCAAGGGCGATGATGTCGCCCGGCATTGTTGCCGAAAAAAGCATCGTTTGTGTGCGCTTAGGAGTATTGGCCAAAATCTTTTCAACATCTGGCAAGAAGCCAAGATCTAACATTTCATCGGCCTCATCGAGAACAAGGCGGGAAACCTCTTTTAACTTCAACTGGCCCTGTCTTGATAAATCTAGAAGCCGCCCAGGAGTTCCAACAACAATCTCGACGCCCGCTTGCAACGCCTCTATTTGAGGTTCAAAGGCGCGACCCCCATAGACGGCTAAAGTGCGGATTCCACGGTTGCTAGCTAACTCTTCGATGTCACGAGTAACTTGTGTGCACAGTTCACGCGTTGGAACAACAATTAATACTTGTGGCATTCCCTTGGTTGCAAACTCTGCCCATTCAACATCATTTGGTGCAATGACTCGTTCAATAACTGGAATTCCAAAAGCAAGAGTTTTGCCAGTTCCTGTCTTTGCTTGGCCAATGACATCTCCATCGCCGAGGGCAATGGGTAAAACCATTTCTTGAATTGCAAAAGGTGAGATGAAGCCGTGCGCGTGCAACGCTTCAATTGTTTCTGGGCGAAGTGGGAGTTCGGCGAAAGTTGGTGCCACGTTACGCAGCGCCGAAGCCGACACGACGAGAAGCTGATTCGCCAACTTCGACGAATCCAATCTTGTCTGCCGGAACGATAATCTCATGACCGCGAACATCACTAAGTGTTAGTGGTTTGCCAGATTCAAGGGCCTGTGTAACGGCAGCCTTGATATCGGTTGCACTCATTGCGCTCTCGAATACGATGTCGCTTGCAACGCGAGTAACTGCGATGCGGACCTCTGATTTTACGGCGACTTCATTTTTCTTAACGTTCATAGCGCTAATCCTATCGGCCTTTAATTGCGTGGAAAACCAGAAATACCTCTCCACATGAGGTTGTTAACGAGTTCTACTGCTTGCTCGCGAGTCAGCGTGCTATCTCGGTCTAACCAGTGGCGTGCGGTTACTTGGGCATATCCAATCATTCCAACCCCGAGCAACATGGATGCCTCTTTTGGAAGGCCCGTATCGATTGAGATAACCGCACTTGCCGCTGCCGCGCAGTCGTAGGTCATTCGATTCAGACGCTCACGTACAGAGGGCTCAACACTCATATCGCTTTCAAATAACAATCTAAAAGCTTCGCCCTCCTTTTCGATAAAGGTGAAATATGCATCAACAGTTGCGTGTACACGGTTGGCATTGTCAGGCGTAGAGGCGATTGCTTTTTGAATCTCAAAGACAAGGGAGTCAATGTGCAAATCAAGAACGGCTAAGTAGAGCTCAAGCTTGGAGGGAAAATGTTTATACAAAACTGGCTTGCTGACATTTGCGCGATCTGCAATCTCATCCATGGCGGCAGAGTGATATCCAGCAACGGTAAATACTTCAAGGGCCGCTGAAAGCAGGAGCGCTCGGCGCTCATCTCGGGGTAAGCGCGCCTTATTGGGAGCATCGGCAGTAGTCATTGATGTAATCGTAGGGGGATTTTGTCGGTTTGTGCTAATACTTAGCGCTCTAAAAAGTAGCGACCGAGGCATGACTACGGCAGAATTACTTGCATATGAAAATCCCTGCCCTCGTCACTCCTGGTCAAGCACTCAGTGTCGATGAAGCACGCCGATACAGCCGTCATGTCGTAGTTCCTCACATATCGGCCATAGGTCAGCAACGATTAAAGGGCGCCAAAGTTATTTGCGTTGGTGCAGGCGGTCTGGGGTCTCCTGCTCTGATGTATTTGGCCGCTGCCGGCGTAGGAACTCTGGGGATAGTTGATTTTGATACGGTTGATGAATCCAATCTTGCACGGCAAATAATTCATGGCCAAAGCGATATTGGTAAAAGCAAAGTCCAAAGCGCGATTTCAAAGATTGCCGAAATAAATCCTCTCATTAAAACCGTTGCTCATGAAGTTCGTTTAGATACTTCGAATGTAATGGAGATTTTCTCAGATTATGATTTGATAATTGATGGCACCGATAATTTTGCAACCAGATATTTAATAAATGATGCGTGCGTACTATTGGGAAAACCATATGTATGGGGATCGGTTCTTCGCTTCGACGGGCAAGCCAGTGTGTTCTGGACCGCCCATGGACCTTGCTATCGCTGTCTGCACCCAGAGCCTTCAGGGGATATACCTAACTGCGCAGAGGCCGGAGTTCTCGGCATCCTTTGCGCGTCGATCGCGTCGATTCAAGTGACCGAAGCGATAAAGATTATTATTGGAATTGGCGAGCCTCTCGTTGGTTCATTAATGACATTTGACGCTCTAACGATGGATTATCGGAAAGTCACCGTGCTTAAAGATCCACAGTGCGTAATCTGCGGAATAAACCCAACTCAAAAAGCCCTTCTTACGGATTATGAGAGTTTTTGTTCAACCCCAAAGGAGGAAAGCATCAACGTCGTAGAGCTTAAATTAAAGATGGATAGTGGCGATGACTTCATGCTCGTGGATGTGCGCGAACCCCATGAATTCGACATTGTTCGTATACCTGGTTCAGTATTGATTCCGCTTTCGCAATTCCTTGATGGCAGTGCTCTTGCAAACTTGCCCCGAGATAAAGCCATAATTCTGCATTGCCGTTCTGGTGTCAGATCGGCCACCGCCTTAGAAATATTGAAAACCGCTGGCTTTAGCGATTCAACACATGTCGAAGGTGGAGTCATCGCCTGGGCCCAGCAAATTGATACGACATGTACGGTGTACTAATGAACAATTCATATGCCGGTTATCGAATTCTCTTAGTCCATGCCCATCCAGATGATGAAACTATTAATAACGGTGCGACTATGGCGCTCTATGCCGCTCGCGGAGCACAAGTCACGCTTGTAACCTGCACCCGAGGCGAAGAGGGAGAAGTCCTTGTTCCTGGACTCTCACATCTAGCCAGCTTTAATGATGATGCACTTGGTGCTCACCGTGAGTTAGAGCTTGCGAAAGCCATGCAAGCCCTCGGAATAAAGGACCATCGCTTCTTGGGTCACTTCCGTGATAGCGGCATGATGGGAACGGAAGCAAATAATCGCACTGATACTTTTTGGCTAGCCGATTTGGATTCAGCCGCGCAACTTCTCGTTGACATCATCGAAGAGGTAAAGCCACACATTCTGATTACTTATGATGAGATTGGCGGGTACGGGCATCCCGATCACATCAAAGCCCACTTAGTGGCCATGCGCGCTAGCGAGCTTTCACAATGGCAGATTCAAAAGATTTACTGGAACACGATGCCTAAGTCTGTAATCGCCGCCGGCATAGCGGCCATGAAGGCTATTGGCTCTGATTTTTTTGGAACCGACAATGTAGATGATATTCCTTTCGCTAAAGACGACTCATTTGTAACAACTTTAATTGATGGCAATGAATTCGTTGAGGCAAAGATGGCGGCGATGAAAGCCCACGAGACGCAGATAGCTCTAGATGGTCCATTCTTTGCACTCTCAAACAATTTGGGACTTCAGATTTGGGGACATGAGTTTTACACGCTTGTGAAAGGGGTAAAAACCGCACCGTTTGATGGTGAAGGCCGAGAGAGTGATTTAACATCGGGAATATTGCTCTGATGCGTTTTATTTATTCAGCTCTTTTTGGTGCCATGTTAGCTTTAGGCTCGATCTTTTTACATGCCTCACTTGCTCCATTTGGATTGATTCTGAGTCTGCTGGCAACTGGTGTTGGAATTTGGACAATCGGACGCACATGGGGTGGACGAAGCTTACGAATTATTGCAAGTGCAGTGTGGATCGCAATCGTTTTGCGAGCGGGTTTTCCAGGTGCCAGCGATGAATACTTAATTGAGGGCAGTGCGATTGGTATTTCACTTATTAACGGCGGATTCTTAGTATTAGTACTTGCAGTTCTAATACCTGCTTAACGCCAACTCCACTGCTGCCCTTTTGCATCGTCCTTAATCTCTAAACCAGTTGCTTCAAGCTCGGTGCGCAGAGCATCGCTGTCATCCCAGCGCTTTTGCGAACGCGCAATGCTGCGAGCATCTAGAAGGCTTTGTTGTAAATCTGAAATTTCTTTAGTTTCTTCAATGTGATTTAGATTAAGCGCGAGGATTTGATCGGCGTAGTTAAAAATTGCACGTTTGTCGGAGTTCGAAATTTCACTACTCTTTTCAACATCTCGAATTCTTTGAATTGCTCTTGGAGTATCGAGATCGCTTTCTATTGCGCGCAGAAAACTCTCGTCAACTTTAGTTTCAAGGCTAGCTCCCCATTGCGCCATTTTTTTGCGCCATCTTTTGAGTGTTGTATTGGCCGTTTCCAACGATTCCCACGTTAAATCCATCTGGGAACGAAAACGGTTTTCTAGAAAATTTAGGCGTAGCGCCAGTGGGTCCAGATTTCTGGCGCTAATGTCGCTCAATAAAACGACATTTCCCGAGCTCTTTGACATTTTGCGACCTTCAAACAATAGGTGCTCACCATGGATCCACAAATTTACAATCTCAGTATTGCTAATGGCATTGGATTGCGCCCGCTCATTTTCATGGTGCGGAAAACGCAGATCGATTCCGCCTACGTGTACGTCAACATGATCGTCTAGAAAATGCATCGACATGGCTGAGCATTCAATATGCCAGCCAGGAAAACCTCTGCCCCACGGTGAATCCCAAACCATTTCGCTTCGCGCTCCAGCCATTTTCCAAAGTGCCCAATCTGCGTGAAATTTCTTTCCACCTTCATCGGTGTATTCGTAGCGGTGACCAGGTTTGAGTGCATCCAAGCGATTTCCACTTATCGCTCCATAACTTTCGAACTTACGGGCGTCAAAATAAACAGAGTTGTCACTTCCAACATATGCAAAGCCACTGCTTATAAGTTGAGAAATCATCGCGAGCATTAAATCAATTGACTCACTTGCTCGTGGATATTTCTGTGCCGCTTTCACGTTAAGAATTTCCAGGTCCTTATGGAAACGTGCCTCAAAGGTGCGCGCAATTTCAAAGGGATCTCTCTTTTTACTGCGCGCCTCCGAGAGCATCTTGTCTTCGCCAGCGACATCTTCAGACATATGACCTACGTCGGTAATATTTTGAATGAGATTGACTGTGCCGCCAGTTATTTCAATACTTCGACGAATGAGATCTGAAAGCACGAAAGTTCTAAGGTTTCCAACGTGCGCATCGCGGTATACCGTAGGACCACAGCAGTACATTGTTGTCAGACCATTTGTGGATGTGACTGGTTTAACTTCCCGAGTTAAAGTGTCATAGATAGCAAGCGTCATGCCTTAGCAATCACTTCCCTCCATATAAAAATCTCGTCATGCGAGAACTCCACAAGTTGTCCATGCCGGTTTCGCATTGAGTTAGTGCTCTCTAGGACCCCCACGATGTCACGAAAGCCGCCCTCCGGATCGTGGAGTCGAATAGTCAGGCGTTTGCCGATTAGTGCTTCAAATCGACCTTCGAGCTCATGAGCCATGGCACAACGATAAACCTTGCTCTAATATCGCGCGCAGTAGGGCTATGTGATTACAATCAGCCAAGTCGATTGCAAATTTACCTGGAGGCGAAAAGTGACGTACATAATTGCAGAGCCATGTGTGGATGTTAAAGACAAATCCTGCATTGCCGAGTGCCCAGTTGACTGTATATATGAGGGTTCTCGAATGCTCTACATCCAACCGGATGAGTGCGTTGACTGCGGTGCCTGTGAGCCCGTGTGCCCCGTTGAAGCCATTTACTATGAGGACGATGTGCCTGCACAGTGGAGCGAGTTCAGCAAAGTAAATACCGAGTTTTTCGTTGAAATTGGCTCTCCTGGAGGCGCTGCCAAGATGGGACCTATTAATTCAGATCATGCGCAGGTAGTAGCTCTTCCTCCAAAGAGCGAGTAACACTTCTTGCGCGCGCAACTCCCTGATTTTCCGTGGGATGCTCTGACATCTTTTGGTGACATTGCCCGTGCGCATCCAGATGGGATTATCGATCTATCGCAAGGCACGCCCGTTGACGCAACGCCAGAGTTTATTCAAAGCGCTTTACGCGAGGCATCAAACTCTCCAAGTTATCCGCTAACTGCCGGAACTCCGGAACTTCGAGCCGCCATAAAAAAGTGGGCCACAGATCGACTTGGTGCAACTGGCGATTTTGACGTCTTGCCCTTGATTGGTTCAAAAGAAATAGTTGCATGGCTTCCAACAATTCTTGAATCACGTAAAGTTTTAATTCCAGAGATTGCATATCCGACTTATCATGTCGGTGCTTTGCTTGCTAGTGCAGAGTCAATCCCAGTCGGCATCGCTGCAGCTTCATGGCCGAGTGCAGATTTAGCGTGGCTCAATACGCCATCAAATCCAACGGGTCGCGTTCATAACGTTGAGGAAATTCAGGCCTGCATTAATTGGGCCCGCACGCACGATTCAATTCTAATAGCCGACGAGTGCTACATCGATTTTGACCACACGGCGAAATCTTTTTCAGTTCTCTCTCAAACTGGTGGGGACAATAAAAATATTCTGGCAGTTCATTCGCTTTCTAAGCGCTCCTCAATGGCGGGGTATCGGGCCGCCTTAATGGTCGGCGACTCAGCACTTATTTCGCGTATCCGCGAAATCCACAAGCACAGCGGCATGATGGTGCCCTTGCCTGTTCAAAAAGCGATGACGGCAGCACTTGGCGATGAGTTGCACGTTGCAGAACAGCGTTCACGATACAACGCAAGGCGTGAAGCGATGCGCCCAGCTTTAGAGGCCGTTGGTTTCACAATTGAGTTCAGCAACTCTGGCTTGTACTTATGGTGCTCAAGGCAAGAGGATGCATGGACCAGTGTTGAATGGTTAGCGCGACGTGGAATTTTGGCTACGCCTGGCAGCTTCTATGGCGCCGCTGGTGCTCACCATATTCGAATCGCTTTAACTGCCACGGATGCGCAAATCAGTGCAGCGGTTTCACGGTTGAAGGCTTAATAAATGGCCGTTGGAATTCTTCTCGTTGGCGGTTTTGGTACGCGTTTAATGCCTCTCACAAAGCACACACCGAAACCCATGTTAACGATTGCTGGTTTGCCAGTGACAGAACACCAATTAGCAATGGCACGCAACGCTGGTATCACCACCGTGGTGCTAGCTACTTCATATTTATCTGAACTCTTCACTCCATATTTTGGTGATGGATCAAAATGGGGAATAAAATTGATATATGCCGTAGAAGAAAAACCTTTAGGTACGGGCGGAGCTATTGCTAACGCCGCACAATTGCTTGATACTCAAGAATCTATAGTTGTTTTCAATGGTGATGTTTTAAGCTCGCACAATTTGAAGGAACAGATTCGCCAACATGAAGCGAATGACGCTGATGTAACCCTACATTTAACGGCCGTTGAGGATGCACGCGCATATGGCTGCGTACCAACTGATTCAAATGGTCGCGTGACAGCATTTCTAGAAAAAATGGATAATCCAATTACAAATATGATTAATGCGGGTTGTTATGTTTTCAATCCTGCAGTTATAAAAGCAATTGCGTTAAATACTGTGATAAGCATTGAGCGCGAAACTTTCCCCGAACTTATTTCAAAGAATGCAAAAGTATTTGGCTTTATGGACAATGCTTATTGGTTGGATATTGGAACTCCCGAAGCATTGTTAAAGGGCTCACGTGACTTAGTGCTAGGCGTTGCCGATGCATCAGCACTCTCGATGGCACATGTGGCGCGTCATGAGGGCGGTGCTTTAATTATGGAGGGGGCAGTTATTGATTCCACTGCCGTCATCTCCGGTGGATCGAGTATTGGGGGACATGCAACTATTGGAGCTAGCGCAGAAATTTCTGGCTCAATTATCGATAAAGGAGCAATTGTTAATTCCGGTGCAATTGTGATCGATTCCTTTGTTGAGTCGGGTGCGATTGTCGAAAAAAATGCGCATATTTCGCATGCATTTGTCACAAAGGATGAGATTCTCTCAATTTAGGCCAACTTTTTCTTCAAAATGGAGAATGAAGGCTCTCATGGCACTTGACAATAGTGACTTACACGCGTGTAATTCACTCTTAAGTAAGTCTTTTCCAAGAGGGATCAGACTCAAAGCTATTAAGGAGAATCGGTATGCCGATCCGACCTGAAGCCGTAAGTTCCCCAATCCCCACATCAGGCCCAAAAATAACGCTGGCCAGCGGAGAAAATCTTGAACTATCGTGGCAAGAGCGTTCACTATGCGCTCAAACCGATCCAGAGGCCTTCTTCCCTGAAAAGGGGGGATCCACCCGCGAAGCAAAGCGAGTATGTCTTTCATGTGATGTCCGTTCTGAATGTTTGGAATATGCATTGGCACATGACGAGCGCTTTGGAATTTGGGGCGGATTATCAGAGCGCGAGCGTCGTCGCTTAAAGCGTCGCTCTGCGTAAGTTCGCAGCCTTTCTAAGGTCATAGCTATGGCTGCATCAGCGGCAATAGATCGTTATCGCGTTAGCGCGATTATTGTTACTCACGACGGTCAAACGTGGTTAGCCGAAACTGTTGCAGCACTTAATTCGCAGTCTCGGCCCGTGGACTTCATCGTTGCAGTCGATACTGATTCTAAAGATTCATCACGTGCCTTACTCAAATCTGCACGAATTCCAACTATAAATGCCGCGCGAGAGTGCGGCTTCGGTGAAGCAGTTTCTGTGGCGGTTGATTCATTAAGACCTGCACAAGCGCATGAGTGGATCTGGTTAATCCATGATGATTGCGCACCTGCTCCAACTGCGCTCGAATTTTTACTAGCTGCCATTGAAGACCGGCCACAAGTTGCAATGGTTGGTCCAAAACTTCTTGGTTGGCATGATCACACACACTTGCTTGAAGCGGGAATAAGTATTGCCGGCAATGGTGCGCGATGGACCGGTCTAGAACCACTTGAATATGATCAAGGCCAACACGATGGAATTCATGACGTACTTGCAGTAAGTACTGCCGGTGCGTTAATCCGACGAGACATATTTGAAGAGCTCGGTGGATTTGATAAAAATTTACCGCTCTTTCGAGATGACGTTGACTTTGGTTGGCGTGCACGAGTTGCAGGGCACTCCATTATTGCTGCGACAAATGCCGTTGTTTTTCACGCACAAGCATCGGCAAGCGAGAGACGCACAGTCGATGTTGATGGCGCGCTTCTCGGGCGCCCACTTCTGCTCGATCGTAGAAATGCCGCATATGTTCTCCTAGCCAACTCTTCATGGTGGCTAATCCCATGGCTTGCACTGCGTCTTCTTGGATCAGCCATGGTGCGCGCTGTTGGCTACTTGTTGGCAAAGCTTCCAGGTTATGCGAGTGATGAGATTCTGGCCATTGCAGTTCTTATCCTTAAGCCAGGCATGATTTTTAAAGCACGTAGATCGCGCAAAACTCATCGCTTCGTTTCTTCAAGAATCGTTGCGTCATATATTCCCCCACGCTGGTCACAGTGGCGCCTTGCAACGTCGAATTTACTTGATTCTGTGCGCTCGCGACTGCTGCCAGATCCTCCGAGCGTTTCGAACTCAATTCTCGATTCAGTTGAAGATGAAGATTTGCTAGTGCCAACTAAAGGAGTGCATTGGTTTAATATTTTCCGCAAACCCGAGGTAGCAGGTTTTATACTTCTAGCCCTTGTTACTGTTATATCTTCGCGCAATCGACTTGGCTCTTTAGTGGGCGGGTCTCTACCTCCATCACCGAGCGGTGCAAGAGATTTATGGCGGATGTATTTTCAGTCATGGCATCAAGTTGGAATGGGGAGCTCCTTCGCTTCTCCGCCGTGGTTGGCATTGCTAGCCATCTGCGCCAGCCTGTTCTTTGGCAAAGCCCAACTTTTACTGACGCTTTACTTCTTGTGCTCACCAATTTTGATGATGTGGTCAGCTCTACGCTTTTTTAGGAAACTCAGTAATAACGCTTTTATTACTGTTCCAGCGAGTTTTATTTACGCGATTTCACCTGTCGCGATTGCGGCAATCAATTCTGGTCGAATTGCAACGGTAACTGCGCTCATTATTGTGCCTTTAATTCCGGTGTATTTACTTAACTGGAAAAAGATTGAATTACATTCATGGCGCCAGATCTCTACTTTTTCACTCGCGCTCGGAGTGCTTTATTCTTTTGCGCTTACAGTTTTCGTAATCCTTATAGGGCTGGTTGCCTTTAGCGCGTTTGGGGATTATCAAGATTTTGCGCGCGATAGGGATAAGCAACTCTTTCGCAATCGTCTTTCTAAACGATTTACTCTGCTTCTGACGCCCATTTTGCTTACTGCGCCCTATTCTTTTGAGGCGATTCTTACACCCTCACGATTTTTAAGTGAGCCCGGACTCCCGATAGCCGGAGGCA
>CAILBF010000099.1 GCA_903832395.1 uncultured Actinomycetes bacterium
CTCTGAACGCCCATCACGCGATGATCGTTCTGAAAGAGGCGACCGTCCAGCTAAGAAATCGGCCGCAGCTAAACCTTTCCGCACAAATAAGTTCGATCCAATGGCCTCAAAGCCAACAGATGGATTCCGTGCAAAGTCAGCGGCTAAGAAAGCTGGCAAGAAGGCTGCACCTAAGACTTCAAAGCCTGGCCGTCCAGGAAAACCTGCGGTGAAGAAGACTGCTGGAAAGAAAAAGCCAAGAACTAAGTAATCTTGACCAATCAATCTGAGTAAAGCGATCAAGCTTTACTAGGTCTTAATCTCGTAACCGATACTATTCCCATCAATGAATATTGGAGAGAGTAGAACCGAAAAGCCGCAAAGCCTTATGGGCAGATACGGTGTTTCGACACTCGGAACCCTTTTTATTACGCTGCATCTCTTCATCATTTTTGGGTTAGGAAATTGTTCTGCCCTAGCCCCTGACGAGCAAACATACTTGAGCGTCTTTTTCAAAACGTACCACCCGGTGAGTGGAGAACCTGCTTTCAGCTGGGGAGATGCCTCGCATCCATTTTTACTGGTCCAATATCTCCCTGCCCGAATTTTTCAAATTATTGGATTCGCGCCAATTTATGCTCTCAGACTAACTTCACTCGTATTCGTTCTCACGACAATTTTTCTGTTGTACCAGACAGGAAAGCAAATATTATCTTCTCAAAGTATCAAGATTAATAAAGTAGCGATCTACCTGACTTTATCCATCCTGCTCTTACCTTCATTAATGATGTGGACAAGTCTAGGACTTCGTGAAAGCTTGTTATACGCTGAAATTGCACTATTCATTTATGGAATCACTCGAATATCTAGCAGACACTTTCTCGCAGGAAATTTTTACTCGAGCATCGCCTTAATTGGCCTCCTCAATACAAAGTTCTACCTAGCAATTTTGTTTATGGGTGCATTTGGGCTTGCATGGCTTGTATTCTTCTTTAAAAGTTCTAACAAAAGAACTCACTTCTTCTTCCTTTTCATACTGGTTCTACCTCTCGCTCTAAACTTTTCAAAGATAACGTCAGTTGCATTCCCTTCTGTCTCAAACACCAGACCAATTTCATCAGATAGCGTTGGCTCGAGTACCAGCTCAAGCACTAGTTCAAATACCGGCTCAAGTGCAACATCAATAGAGACAAAGAGCACGACAGCGGTTGCCTTTCAGCAATGCCTGGATAACCATTCAGGTGGCTTCCTCGCAACGCTTATTGCTCACAAACTCGGACTTCATCCTCAGGCAGTAACTCAGCCCAGCGCTCAACCAGCTCCAACTCACTCCAGCATTGCACCCACTACTGCACCCACTACTGCACCCACTACTGCACCCACTACTGCACCCACCACTCAACCAACTCCAGCCGCTTCTACTAGCCAAAATACGGGCGTTGGCGGAGTCAAACAAAATAGCCAGAAGCAAGCAGCAACGGATATTTTCTCAGTTTCAACTGCTGCCAAATTCCACGATCCCAAATTCATAATTCAAAACATTTTCCGTTTCTTGACTGAACCATTTCCATTTACGGCTTCGGCATCGACTAGTGCAGCGAATCAGCTTTATTCATTCGAAACTATTTTGTGGATCTTTATTTATCTACTCACGATTTATGTCCTATTCAAAAATCGCAAAAAAGCTTGGTCATTTATTGAACTAGTTCTTGGGTTTATGGTTTTAAGCTTCATTATATTTAGTGCTGAAACCGAAATAAATCTAGGAACAGCGCTTAGACACCGCTCAATAATTGTAATTCCTGTAATTCTTCTTATATTTCTGCGTAACAATTCTTTCGAGAATTTAGTAAAGAGTGAAACTTAAGATAGGTAGATACTCTCGTCAAAGTTTTGCGCAAGATGACCGGTGTTATGGCTAATTACCAGAATGCCGGTCTCTTTGCTTAATCTGGAGATAAGTTCTAATAGCTTGCGTGAATACTCACTATCTTGTGCGCTCAGCGGTTCATCTAACAAGTAGTACTCGGCTTGTTGGATCAATGCGAGTGCC
>CAILBF010000100.1 GCA_903832395.1 uncultured Actinomycetes bacterium
AACAATTGCAATCTTGAATTGTGGCATTGGGCTCCTAACTTAACGGTGTGGCGGAGACGAGGAGATTTGAACTCCTGAAGGGTTTAACCCCTTACCTCGTTAGCAGTGAGGCGCACTCGACCGGGCTATGCGACGTCTCCTCGTGCAATGGCAGTTTACAGGTCGCAAGTACATCTACCAAACAATTAAATGCGATTACTCCAGGGCGGTCTACGGCCGTACTGCCCAGAAAGCCAGTGTGGCACGAGCACTTTCAGCTCAGCCAAGGGTTAAGTTTGAATTAACGCCCTGTACTTGCACTACTGCCCTACCGCTTTCAAGTCGTGCTACTGGCACGCGATAAGGGGAACAAGAGACATAATCAAGACCAATCGTGTGGAAAAAATGAATACTAGAAGGATCACCACCATGTTCACCACAGACTCCAATTTTGAAATCTGGTCGAATTGAACGTGCTTGATCAGTTGCAGTCTTAACCAGAATTCCAACTCCAGCTTGATCGAGTGATTCAAATGGATTGAAAGGTAGAAGTTCTAAATCTAGGTATCGTGGTAAAAAAGATGACTCTACATCGTCACGGCTAAAAGCCCATGTAAGTTGCGTTAAATCATTTGTACCGAATGAGAAAAAGTCAGCATAGACTCCTAGGCGTTCGGCAGTTATTGCAGCGCGCGGTGTTTCAATCATTGTGCCTATTGGAATAGTGGCACTTTGACCAGTTCCTCTAAATGTTTTACTAATTTCCTCTTCCAAAGATTCACGTAAATAAAGTAGTTCGCGCTGCGTAGCGACTAACGGAATCATTACTTCTGGTTTTGGATCATGGCCCAATTTGCGGACTTCGATTAACGCGTGGATGAGCGCTCGAACTTGCATTTTGTATAACTCTGGAATCAAGATGCCAAGGCGCACACCGCGCAACCCCAACATTGGATTAGATTCATGCATGCGCTTTACTGCCGCGAAAAC
Source organism: uncultured Actinomycetes bacterium (assembly GCA_903832395.1). Classification (GTDB taxonomy): domain Bacteria; phylum Actinomycetota; class Actinomycetes; order Nanopelagicales; family Nanopelagicaceae; genus Planktophila. The sequence goes on from CAILBF010000100.1 coordinate 970, forward strand.
TGCACTATCTCGCGCTGAAATCTCACTATTGAGCGCTTCGGCTCGAGCCATATTTGCCGTTAATTCCGCTAGTGGTGGCAGGAATTCATGTAACGGTGGGTCAAGCAAGCGAATAGTCACCGGCAAACCTGACATCGCCATCATGATTCCAACAAAATCTGCGCGCTGTAAAACTTCCATCTCACTAATCACGCCACGTTGGACGTCTTCATTTTCGGCTAAAACTAATCGCTCTACAAATGAACGACGTGAGCCAAGAAACATATGTTCAGTTCTGCATAACCCGACGCCTTCTGCGCCCAGAATTCGGGCTCTAATTGCATCTTCAGGCGTATCTGCATTTGCTCGCACTTCTAACTTACGAATTTTATCGGCGTGAGTAAGAATTCGATCTACTGCTTTAACAACAGGCGATGCTTCATCACTTGCTGAAGAAAGCAGACCTTCTAAATAGGAAGTTACCGGTGATGCAACTACTGGAAGTTCTCCTAAATAAACAGCACCTGTTGAGCCATCGATTGAGATTATTTCACCTTCATACACACTTGTTCCACCTACAGTAAAAAAACCACCGCTCTCATCAACGGTAATACTCTCGGTTCCACATACAGCCGTCTTTCCCATTCCCCGTGCCACAACTGCAGCATGTGAAGTCTTTCCACCCCGGCTAGTTAAAATTCCTTGCGCAGCAACCATCCCAACTAAATCATCCGGACTTGTTTCACGGCGAACTAAAATAACTTTCTTACCGTCACGTGATGCATCAAGTGCCCGATTTGAATCAAAAATTACTGCGCCCACTGCAGCGCCGGGTGACGCTGGAATTCCTCGAGCAAGTTCTTTTACTGCCCCTCTGAGATCAAACTGGGGAAACATTAACTGCGCAAGTTGCGCGCCTCCAACTCTGCCTAAGGCTTCATCAATAGTTATTTTTCCTTCATCAACTAATTGAACGGCAATGCGAAATGCCGCCTCTGCAGTGCGTTTTCCTACACGTGTCTGGAGAATCCATAACTTACCTTTTTCAACGGTAAATTCAATATCGCAAAGGTCACGATAGTGCGCTTCCAAATTAGACATCACCATTTCTAATTCGGCATGCACTTGCGGAAAATTTTTGGCCATGTCATCTAGCGACATTGTGTTACGAATTCCAGCAACCACATCTTCGCCTTGTGCTCTGGCCAAGTAATCACCGTAGCTTCCAGTCTCCCCTGTTGCTGGATCTCGTGTGAATGCAACACCAGTTCCCGAGTCATCACTCAGATTTCCAAAAATCATTGACTGCACATTTACTGCGGTACCTAGGTCTGAAGGAATTCGTTCACGTTGGCGATAGAGCTGAGCTCGTTCAGAGTTCCACGAATGAAAAACCGCTTGAACTGATCTACTTAAATGTTCTCTCGGGTCAGTTGGAAAAACTTCTCCGGTAAGCGCTTCAGTCTCTTTAATGTAACCATCGGTTAGGGCTTGTAAACCTTCTACTTCCAAATCTGAAATTGAAGAAGCACCGAAGGTACTTAAAACTCGTTGTTGAATTTTATGGAACTCTTTTTGTGGAACTTCACAAACAATTCGACCATACATATCCACAAACCTTCGATAACAATCCCACGCAAATTTTGGGTTACCAGTTTCTTGTGCCAGAGTTTCAGCAACTTCAGGAGTCATTCCCACATTTAAAACGGTCTCCATCATTCCGGGCATTGAGAACTTAGCGCCGGATCGCACTGAAACTAGGAGTGGATTATTTGGATCACCAAATTTTTTCCCTAACTCTTTCTCCAATTTGCTTAAGGCAGCCTCAAGTTCTGCCGGAAGAGTTTTTGGTATCTCTCCGGTTAATAAGAATTCGCGACAAGCTAATGTTGTAATAGTAAAACCAGGCGGAACCGGTAATCCAATCTTCACCATTTCGGCAAGATTTGCGCCTTTGCCACCTAATAGATCCGATTGTGTGCGATCTCCAAATGAAAACGGGTGGATATAGTGCGCGGTCATATCTCACCTTTCACAGATTCCGGATTGGGCACTAATGGCACACCACGGAATACCTGTGATGGCTCTCTAAGCATTGGCTTAGCTTTATCGCTAAACGCTGCGATGTAATCGGTTTGCGTATGTTTTTCAAACTCGCCACGATTTTCATATAGCTCGTACAAGTAAAAAATTGATGGATCAACTTCATCAACATAAATAACAAATTTTATGGAACCTGATTCACCCCACGTGTTTTGGCTATGCAAAATGAGTGCCTCGCTAAATTCGGCAACCTTGTCCGGTAAAACCTTGAAAATTACAATTACTGCAAATTTCATTGCGCCCACTTAATTTCATTAATCATCGCTATATTTTCCAATAACTGTAAAAGATGTTCCATTACAAGCTTTCTTGCTCGTCGTCCAAAGAATGTTAAATTTCTCCCACGGCGGATGGTTTTTGTTGTCACGTTTGCTACATCCTAGAAAGAGCTTGAACTGCATAGTCGTGTGCAGCTTCGATACTACCAGTTGAAACGATATCCGGTTTCCAAAGGGCACCACCTAAACAAACGCCTTTTACCCCTAACTTTAAATACTCTTTCACTTCCTCTGGGGTTGCACCGCCGGAAACAACAATCGGCAAATCAGGCAACGGTTCTAAAACACTACGCACATATTCCACTCCTCCAACTGCCCAAATTGGAAAAATCTTTACTGCGCTAGCACCCCACTTCATGGCTTGGGCCATCTCGGTTGGAGTAAGTGCCCCAGGAGTAACTTTTAAGCCGTGTTTAACTGCAGCTTCGATAACTTCGCGATCTGAATGTGGCGACACTACAAACTCCCCACCCACGTTTGCGACTTCTCTTACTTGGGCCACGGTTCTTACTGTTCCGGCTCCTACTCTTTCAACACCCTCTCGTACTAAAGTTTTTATAACTTCAATTGCATTGGGAACAGTCAGTGTCACTTCAATTGAATCTACAACAGTGTCATTTAGTGCGCGTGCAATTAATAGCGCATGGTCGGGGTTGTCAGTTCTAATTACTGCGATGACCCCAGAGTTAAAAGTTCTGCTCATGCTGCAATTAATCCAGCATCTATTAAAAACACTAACCCATTAGCAAATCGAGCCTCTGGGCTGAATAAAAAGGCAAGCTTTCGTTGTGAACCTTTGTAGCTCATTACTTCTCAGCTACCACTTGGTTCTTTAGGATTCCGATTTTTTCAACCTCAATCTCAATTACATCGCCATCTTTCATGAAGATAGGTGGCTTATAGAAAGTACCCACTCCGTGTGGAGTTCCAGTTGTAATGACATCTCCAACTTCTAGCGTTATGCGTTGGCTGATATATGAAATGAGATAAGGGATATTGAAAATTAAATTGCTGGTATTGCTTGTTTGCATGGTCTTGCCATTTAAACGAGCTTCAATTTTTAGGTTATGTGGATCTGGAATCTGGCTAGCTGGGACAATAACTGGCCCAATTGGTCCGTATGTGTCATAAGACTTACTGCGCACCCACTGACCATCTTTGGTTTGAGCTTCTCGGTCAGTCACATCGTTCATACAGGTATAGCCCGATACGTATCCAAGGGCTTCACTCTCGGAAACATGTGAGGCCCGCTTGCCAATTACAACCGCAAACTCGGCCTCCCAATCCAGTTGGGTTACTCCCTTGTGCAAAATGATGTCCGCGCCGTTAGGAATAAGTGATGTAGTCCATTTGGTAAATAAGACTGGGGCTGGCGGTATTGGTACCCCGGCTTCAGCTGCGTGATCTTTGTAGTTCAAGCCAACTGCAATTACTTTTCCAGGCATAGGAAGTGGCAAATTCACGACTTTCCCTCTCTTCTGAAATTGGCAAGATTGATAGGGCCAAAGACTACCCCTCGGATAGAAAATTGTATACAGTAAACCCCCTGAGCCCGTACGAGGAGAAATAGATGCCTAAATTCAAAATTGCCATAGCTGAAGGGGCGCTTGGCGACCCTACTTGGGCAACCTCAATTGCTGAAAAGTTCGATTTTGAAGTTGTTTTTGGTCCAGTTGAAACTGTGGCAGAACTTCAAGCGACCGCTAAAGATTGTGCCGTAGTTGCAGTTGCGTTACACAAAATGACTGAAGAAAAAATTTCGCAAATGCCGGAATCAGTTAAGTGCATTAGCCGACTCGGTGTTGGTTTAGACAGCATTGATTTAGTTGCTGCTGCAAAATATAAGATACCAGTTATTTTCCAACCAACATATGCATACAACGAAGTAGCAAACCACGCTGCAGCAATGGCATTAGCGTTACACCGCGGAATTTATCAAGCAACAGTATCTACTCGGGACGGTAAATGGATTCCAGCGCCACAGATTGCAGAAATAACTTCACTTCAAGATTCCACGCTTGGCGTGATCGGTTGTGGTCGAATCGGCCAAACTTTTATTAAAAAAATGCAACCATTTGTGAAGGATGTCATCGGGTTTGATCCTGCAGTGACTGAAAAAATTCCTGGTGTAACAATGACAACAAATCTTGATGAACTCTTAACAAAATGCAAAGTCATAAGCATGCATGCTCCATACATGCCATCAACTCATCACATGATTGGCAGGCGAGAATTAGCTCTAATGCAGAAGGGTTCAATTTTAGTCAATGTTTCTCGCGGTGGGTTAATCGATGAAGATGCTCTAGTTGAGGCCCTTGAAAGCGGACATTTAGATGGCGCCGGCCTTGATGTATTTGAGAAGGAACCTTTGGCCGAAGATTCCGCACTTCGTAAAACTAAGAATTTACTGCTTTCTCCACACATCGCGTGGTACTCGAAAAGCTCTGGTCCTCGTTTGGTCGAATGGGGATTAATGGATGCAGTAAATTTCATCACAAACCAAACAATCAGCAATGGTAAATTTGCAGCAGGACCATTCTAGGAAAAAGGAGAAAACAAATGGAAGAGATTTTCATCCCGGCGCTTGGAATGGCGATGGATAACGCAGTTTTGCTCGAGTGGTTGAAACAACCTGGTGATGCAGTCAATGCGGGCGATGTCATTGCAATTATCGAGACCGATAAGACAACTTTGGATTTACCTGCCGAAACTTCTGGCGTGCTGGGTAAACATAAATATGCAGTAAATGATGAAGTTCCTACAGGAAATACGATAGCTGTGGTGCTTGCACCGGGCGAAGTGGAGTGATCAATGACTAATATAGATAAGAACACTGCCGTATCGCTGCTACGTCAGATGATGTTAATCCGCGACTTTGAAGAGACCGCGGATAAGTTATGTTTGCGGGGGAAAGTTCCGGGTGGAATGCACAATTCATCTGGACAAGAAGCCGTTGCCGTTGGAACTCTCTCTGCTATTGCTAAAGATGATGTAATCGCGACAACTCACCGTTCTCATCACCACACACTTGCTAAAGGTTATTCAGCAAAAATTGTGATGGCCGAACTAATGACTAAATCGACTGGAATTTCACATGGACGTGGTGGGTCTATGCATTTAGCCGAAGTAAAACAAGGCCATTTCGGGGGGAATGGAATAGTCGGTGCTGGTGTCGGTATTGCAATGGGCGCTGCACTTGGTATTCAACACATAGGTGATAAAAAGATTGCAGTTGGCTTTGTTGGTGATGGCGGTATGAACACCGGCAGAACTTGGGAATCAATTAATATGGCAGCAATTTGGAAACTTCCACTGATCATTTTGGTGGACAACAATCAATACGCTGTCGAAACTTTCGTTGGTCGAGTAACCGGTGGAGGAGATCTTGCAAAACGCGCATCCGGATTTGGCTTACCTGCTTACAATATTGACGGGCAAGATGTTCTAGAAGTTCGCAAATACGTCACTGAAGCCCGCGAGCGCGCACTGGCTGGCGAAGGCCCAACCTTCATAAACGCCCTGACATATCGCTATTACGGCCATAACGTAGGCGAAAGGGGTCAATATCGAACTCAAGAAGAGATTACACAGTGGCGGACAACTCAGGACCCAATAGATAAATTTACTGAAAAAGTAATTTCTTCTGGTTTTGCTACTCAATCTGAAGTGGACGCGCTTCGTGCATCAGTGCGTACAGAAATAGAAGAAGCTGTCGCCTTTGCTGAATCGTCACCAGAGCCAGAAATTTCATCCATAACCCAAGGGGTAGATTCAGGAAAGTTAGGAGTGCAACTATGACAACCGAGGTAAAAGCCGTTACCCCTACATATTCCGAAGCCTTTCAATCGGGCGTACGTGAAGAGATGACTCGCAACAAGAATATTTTTATTCTTGGTACTGACTTAGTAGAACGTGGCGGCCACTTTGCGCAAGTAAAGGGAATCGCACAAGAGTTTGGTGTTAAGCAAGTGATGGACTCACCTATCTCTGAAGCTGCAATGATTGCCGCAGGTATGGGGGCAGCAATGTATGGCTGCCATCCAATTGTGGATTTGAACTTTATTGACTTCTCCCTTGGCGCAATGGATGAAATCATTAACCAAGCGGCAAAAATTCGCTTCATGTTCGATCGACCAGTTCCACTGGTTATTAGAGCCACATCTGGAGTCGCACTTGGCGGTGCACACCATTGCAACTCACTTGAATCATTGTTCGCCAGTACCGCTGGTCTCTCACTAGCAGTTCCATCAACTCCAATGGATGTGAAGGGTTTGATTAAGACTGCGCTTCGTAATGAAGATCCAGTTGTCTTTTTAATGCATAAGAAGCTGTCAGGTATTCGCGGTGAGATTGGTGATGAAAAGTACTTCATTCCATTTGGCAAAGCAAAGACCGTTAAGGCTGGAAAAGATGCCGTAATCATTACGTACGGTTACTCCGTCGTTACTGCTACTAAAACGGCGCAAGCTTTGGAGGCCGAGGGAATTTCCGTAGAAGTTATTGATTTACGCACCCTATTCCCAATCGATCAGGAAGCTATCGATGCTGCAGTTACTAAATTTGGGCGTGTGGTAGTACTCGATGAAGCACCACTATTTGGCTCAATAACTGCAGAAATTGCGGCAACAGCCTCGGAGCGTAACTTCAAGTCATTAAAAGGACCTATCGTCCGAGTGGGTGCAGTTCGTGCACCTCTGAGCGCAAACCCTGCAATGTCCGAGGCTGCAATTCCTTCAGTGGATCAAGTATCAAAAGCAATAAAACAAGTGATGTCTTACTGAAAGGGAATCAACGATGAGTAAAAGTGCATTTAGCGTAGCGGGCAAAGTTGTTGTTATAACTGGAGCTGCTGGAGGAATTGGCATGGAAGTTTGCCGACAACTCGGTGGCGATGGGGCCAAAATCATTATGGCCGATATTAATGAAGCAGCATTAGCTGAGGGCAAAGCTGAATTAGTAGGCCGTGGAATATCTGCCGTTACTTTTAAAGCTAACTCAAGTGTTGAAGCCGATGTGATTGCACTATTTAAGTTTGTTGCTAAAGAATTCGGCACTCCTGATATTCTAGTTAATAACGCAGCCTCTGGAACTCATACCCCTCCTCAAGATACAACCCTAGAAATCTGGGACACTGTAATTGGAACCTCTTTAACTGGATACTTCTTAAATGCCCGGGAATTTTCTAAGTTGGTTATCGCTGCAAAGAAGCCGGGCGCTGTTGTAAATATCAGTTCTATCGCAGGTAGTTCTGCAATTGGTCGCGGCAACTTTGCATATAGCGTTGCTAAAGGTGGCGTAAACCAGATGACTCGTGAGCTAGCAATTGAATGGGCAAAATCTAAGATCCGTGTAAATGCGATTCAGCCATGTTCAGTTAACACTCCTGGTTGGCGCAAGTGGGTTGAAACTGAGGGTGAAAAAGCTAAGCCACTCATGGACTTATTAGTCCGAGGAATTCCAATGGGCCGTGTTGCTGAACCTGAAGATATTGCGCATGCAGTGCACTTTCTGGCTAGTGATGCCGCAGCAATGGTCACTGGAACCATCCTTCCGGTCGATGGTGGCAACTTGGCGTATAACGCAGGTGGAACCCTGGGAGATTACTGATACCGCGATTGCTCTCAAGGCAATCGAATAATGCAATAAGTATCTCTATGGACTATTGTTGTTTACAAACAACAATCTAATGGAGTACGTAAATGACGCTCAAACCTCTTGGACTTGGCCTATCTTCACGCCGAGCACTTTCAGATGTCGTAACCGATGATTTACGCGATGCAATTATTTCGCATGATCTAGAACCTGGCCGACGAATTGCTGAGGATGAATTAGCTCTTCATTTGGGCGTATCTCGTGGACCAATTCGTGAAGCACTGATGCGCTTAGACCGCGAAGGTTTAGTAACAATTGAGCGCCATAAGGGTGCCCGGGTTGCTTCATGGAACGACACAGATATCCAAGAAATTTATTCAATGCGAAGCGCACTTGAAGTATTAGCAATTGAGTGGGCTTGTAAGAATGCCACCGCCGCAGATATTAAAGCTATGGAAGAAATATTGGATACCTACGATAAATTGACTGACAAGCAGCGAACTCCCCGTGAAGTAAGCCGGTTGGATTTAGATTTTCATACTGCGCTTTTTGCTTCAGCCCACCATGTTCGCCTTTTTAAAACGTGGGAAGTTCTACGTTCACAGATTCACGCATTCTTGGCTTATACCTGGTCTCAAGATGGAAAAATAAACAAAGTCTTTTTGCCTAAGTGGGGTCCCGATCATCAAATTTTTGTTGAAGTAATCAGAAAGAAACAAATAGATAGGGCTAAAGGGGTTGTGCTAGATCACGTTGAAGCAGGATTGGCTCGAGTTTCAAAACATTTCGTTGAAGAACCTACGCCAAAAAAGAAGGTGGCTAAGCGCTAAGTTCTTTTACCGAGCTCCAAATAGCTTCTGAAATTTGAATAGCGGCTTTATTTTTCTTGCGCTCATTATTTTCAACATCTCCTGGCACGAGTACTGGGCGCTCGACATTGGAAGGCGTAGTTAATCTGATTGCTTGTGTGGCTTCAGAAATTTCACGCTTGAAAAAATCTGTTCCAAAGAATTTTTCAGGATCAATTGCAATCAATACAGTGCCATAGCCATGTGAGTATCCAGCATTCATAGATGGGTGATTTCCCGACAATGCACCACCTAAAAGTTCAATCATTAAGCTCATGCAATAACCTTTATGGCCCCCGAATGGAAGAAGTGCCCCTCCACTATAAAAGTCCTCTGGATTTGTAGATTCATTTCCATCTTTATCAATGACAGTACCGAGCGGAATTTTACTTCCATTTGCACGAGCAACGCGTAATTTTCCTTCAGCACTAGATGCGGTCGCAAAATCTATTACTACTGGCACATCATTTGAAGGGATTCCGACAGCAAGTGGGTTAGTTCCAAATAGTCGATCCTTACCGCCGAAGGCAGCAACCGCGGGATCAGCATTGCACCACATTATTGAAATCAAATTCATACTCGCAAGGCTTTCGATGTATTCGCCTAACCGGCCAATGTGATTACAAGAGCTAATTGATATTGCACTTATTCCAAATTCTTTTGCTTTAATTGCAGCAACCTCCACGGCAAACTTGCAAGCTATCTGTCCCCAACCCCAATGCCCATCAATAACAACAGTGCCTCCTGTTTCGCGGGTAATTCTTGGTACCGCTTTTGGATCAATTACCTTGTTCTCAATTGAATTCGTGTATTCGAGTAAGCGAATTATTCCGTGAGAGACATGTCCGGCCTCTTGCGCCTGCACTAAAGACTCAGCAACTGAATCGGCATAGTTCTTAGGGGTTCCGAACTTCTCCAGAATTTTCGCGCAAACCTCGAGAACTTCGCTTCTTGATATTCCAATGTTTTTTACTTGATCGGACATGGTTTACCCCTTGACTTGTAGCACAGTATCGTTAACAATTAACAATTGAGGGTATATCTGATACCACCAGAAATCAACTTCTGAACGGAGAGTTTTGGTGAAAGTTACCGGTTTAGAAACTATTCGGTTGGCGGAATTTCCAGCGATTCTATTTGTGCAAGTACATACCGACGAAGGTTTGATTGGGCTTGGCGAAAATTGTGTGGGGGTTGAAAGTGTTGAAACTTTTTTGCATGAGAGTGTTGCACCGCGCCTTTTGGGTAAAAACCCGCTCAACATCAATGAAATCCATGAGGTTTTGCACCAAGATTTTATCGGTTTTAACGGTTCATCCATAGCGGTGCGGGCAACTTCTTCGATCGACATTGCTTTATGGGATTTATTTGGACAAGTTACTGGCCAACCAATTTATCAATTGCTCGGTGGAAAAGTTCGCGACAAAATTCGCGCCTACAACACTTGCGCAGGTTCGGCCTACGCAAAGGGCTCTTCTAATATAGATAGAAATCGCAAAGCTCAACTTGGAACAGTAACTGATCGTGAATATGAAGATCTATTTGCATTCCTGAATAATCCTGAAGACCTTGTAGCAAGTCTTAAGGAGATGGGAATGACTGCGATGAAGATTTGGCCATTTGATGAAGCAGCCATGCGATCCGGTGGACAGACTATTCACAAAAAAGATTTGTCGGAAGCCGTAGATTTATTTAAGCGCGCACGAGTAGCCGCCGGTGATGATTTTGACATCATGCTCGAGATGCACTCATTGTGGTCTACGCCGGCAGCCACCGTGATTGCTAATGCGGTTGAAGAGTATTCGCCTTTTTGGTTTGAGGACCCAATTAGAAATGAAAGTACGGACGCTCTCATCAGGCTTAGGGGCTCAATCAATTTACCCATAACTGTTGGTGAAACAACTGGAACGCGCTGGGACCATCACCGATTGTTATCATCAAAAGCTGTAGACCATTTGATGTTAGATCCTGGATGGGTTGGTGGAATAACGGAGGCTTCAAAAGTAATCGCTCTGGCCTCAACGTATGGAGTGCCTGTTGCGCCGCACGATTGCACTGGCCCAGTTGTATTAACGGTAGGAACCCACCTTGGTGTGACCTATCCAAACGTTGAATTACAGGAAATGGTGCGAGCTTTTTACTACGGCTGGTATCAAGACATGGTTACGGTTCTTCCTGCATATGACAATGGTTTCTTAACACCACCAACTGCACCGGGACTCGGTACTGCGCTGCAACCTGGCATAAATAAGCGCAAAGATGCGACTGTTAGATGGAGTCGCGTTGACTAAGGATTTAATTCTTGGTTTAGATGTTGGAACTTCTTCAGTTAAGGCGCTCTTTATTGGCGTTGATGGAGAAATTATAAAGCGAGTTCAAGTGAAAATTTCCACTATTTCCGGTCCGAATTCTTCTGCAGAACAGAACGCTGAAGATTATTTGTCCGCATTAATTGAAATTTCAAAAACTAATTCAGAATTAATAGCTCGAGTTGTTTCGATTGGATTATCGGGGCACACTCCATCAGTTGTTTGTGTAGATGAAATTGGACAAGCAGTACGCCCCGTGATGACGTGGCAAGATAATCGTGCGACTAAAGAGGCTGAAGATTTATTAGCTGAGTTTGGGAATCCTTTTAATATCATTGGAACTTCACTCCCTTGGTCAGCTAGTGCTTGCCCAGCGAAATTATTCTGGCTAACCCGGCATGAACCCCAGTCTGTTGTAAAAACTCGATGGGTTTTACAGCCAAAAGATTTTATTGGAATGCATTTGACCGGTACTGCAATATCAGATCCTTGGTCCTCGAAAGGTATTTGTAATGTTTTAACGCGCGAGGCAATTAGTGGCCTATTGGAATTTATTGGTTGGAATTCAAAGATTCTTCCACAATTGATGGATGGTTTTGAAAACCGTGGTGGCGTAACTGAGCAGGCAGCGAAAAAATTCGGCCTGCCTTTAGGCATACCAGTAAGCACTGGTTGGTCTGATGCAATGTGTGGAATGGTTGCACTCAATGTTATGAGTGAACCAAGCTCTTTTATTATTACTGGGACTTCTGCAATTGTTGGTGCATCAACGACAACTCCGCCTAAAGATGGGGGTTCGCTCTACGTCATTCCCAATACCTGCGCCCCACTTGCTATTACTTACGGGCCAACTCAATCCAGCGGCAGTGCTGTTGAATGGATCTCCTCCCTCTTGGAAATTACCCAAGATGCGGCGATAAACCTGGCTGAAGGCACCAAAAGCCCTGATTTACCTATCTTTTTACCCTATATCTACGGGGAGCGTGCGCCACTATGGCGCTCAGATTTGCAGGGCGGTTTTTATGGATTGGGTGGGGCAACCAATAAATCAGACTTAGCTGCCGCGGTCTTGGAGGGAATCTCATTTGCTGAAAAGCAAGTTATTGAGACAGCCGAAAAGTTGAATGGTTCCGCAAATCCTTTGATAAAGCTAGGTGGCCATGCGGGTAACGATCAACGGTGGGAAAAAATCCGCCTAAAAACATTGGGGCGAGAAATTTCGCGTTATGAAGATACTGACACCACCACTCGCGGATCAGCAATTCTGGCTCATGCAGTAATAACGAAAAATTTGAGTGAATCCACAAAACGTTTAGCGTTTAATCCGATAAAATCAACGCCATCTAAAACCTACAAAACTTACTCTGATAAGAAATATAAAGAATTTTTATCATCGCAAGAAGCGGCGTTACGACTAGCAGACCATAAAAAAGAACGAGGATAGGATTTTGAAACAACGTAATTGATTAAATAATCTCACTAATTTTTTAGATCGAAAGATTTAAGAAAGTTAAATTACTTAGAAACGCCCGTTCCATATTTCAAGATTCTTGACTCATCGCCATCAGCCCGTTCAAATTCATCGACTGTTGTGCCATCAGAAATAACAATTACGCGGTCTACCAGAGCTAATAACTCATCTAAATCTGATGACACAACTATCACACTGGTGCCACTCTGTTGTACTTCGCGAATAATTCTATAAATCTCTTGTCTGGCTCCAACATCCACGCCTTTTGTTGGTTCATCCAATAATAAGATCTTTGGGTTTGCGATTAAAGCGCGTGCAAGTAGGAGTTTCTGTTGGTTTCCTCCACTGAGATTTGATGGCTCCGAAGAAAAATTCTTAGTTTTAACCGATAACGCCTTCATACTAGCTACTGCTATATCTGATTCTTTGTTTTCATTCAAAAAACCAAATTTAGAAAAGAGGTCTAACGAACCAGCCGTTACATTTTTCTTCAAATTTAAGTTGAACAGCAGCCCTTCTCGTTTTCGGTCTTCTGTTAAATAGAAAATTCCATTTTTACGCATTTCACTTGGATTCGTACTAGTGAGAACTTTATCTTGCCAAATCATTTTGCCAGTGAATGGCAAGCGTCCCGAAATCACATCAAGAACCTCCGACCTGCCTGAGCCAACTAGGCCCCCAAGCCCAACTATCTCCCCTTCTTTAACTTTCAAATTTATATTAGTTAGAGCGATGCTTTGCGGCCCTTTTCGTTCAGCTGAAATATTTTCAAGAACTAGAATATCTTTACTCTTGTTCTTTTCCTTCTTAACATTCACATCAGCCGAAAGTAAACGCCCGATCATTGAATTGATAATCTTTTCAGAACTAAATTCTTTCTTATCTAATTCAAGTACCACCTTTCCATCTCGCAGAACCGTGGCGCGGTCACACAGGTTCATCACTTCTGGAATTCTGTGCGTTATGTAAATCATCGTGACATTTTTTGCGCGCAGGGTTCTCATAGTTCTAGCAAGTACTTCTGCGTCTTCCTTTGACAAAGAAGTTGTTGGTTCGTCTAAAATCAAAATGGATGGATTTGACGCTAACCCTCTGGCAATCATGGTTGTTTGTCTTTGTGCCGTGCTTAAATTCGATGCAAATGACGAGACTGGCAAATTCAATTCGTACTTTTCGACAAGTTCCTGAGCGACTTTTATAGTGTTTTTTAATGAAAAAATATTATGGTGTGTAGGAAGTTGGCCGGCAAAAATGTTCTCAGCCACTGTTAAATTATCTACGATTTCAATTTCTTGTGGGACGTAGCCAATTCCTTTGTTCCGTGCATCGGAAACGCTTCGCAGCTCGATCTCTTTACCACTCATGATAAGTTTGCCTGTTGCGCTTTTAGTTTCATACAAACCGGTGAGTAGTTTTACTAATGTACTTTTTCCTGCGCCGTTTTGCCCAAGTACTGCGTGGATCTCGGCTTCAAAAAAGGTTAAATTCACTTTTTGCAGAGCATCGACGTTGCCGAAACTCTTACTGAGGTCTTGGACCTCTAGGATTTTATTAAGTGACAATTTAACTTCTCTCTTTTTGCTGTGGGATTGTTGCGGTGTTCTTCATAGAAGAACACCGCAACAACATTTCCAACGGTTATTGCTTACTGTCCAGCAGCATCACAAATCTTGTAATAAGTTGCGATGTTTGCCTTTGTAACAAGGGTTGAAGGCAAGATATTTGAATACTTAACCTTTTGACCCTTGAACAGTTGAGCAAATAGATCAACCATCATTGAAGTTTCCTCATAGAGAGGTTGTCCCACAACTCCAAAGACTTTGCCATCACGAATGAGATCGAGATTTTGGCGAATATAGTCCATGCCGATGATTGTGATTTTACGGTTAGATTGCGCAGCTGCTTGAGACCAGGTTTGGGCTCCATTTCCTGTTGTCGAATATGCAGCGACGATATCTGTGTTGGCTGACATCATTCCAACAGCGATTGCTACTGCCTTAGTTGGATCGAAACCTTCGATACCAATGTCAGTCGTCTTCATGTTAGGGCAGGCTTTTGTAAGTTCTGCCTTAAATGCTGCAGCTTTGGTGTTTTCTTCATCGTTGAGGCTTCCCTCAGTGATTGCGACAGTTCCAACTCCATTAGCTTCCTTGCAAATTGCATCTGCTGGGCCTGAACCAGCATTCGGTACAAATTGTGCAACTGATGCGATGTAAGAAGTTGTTCCAGCCTTAGGGATTGCGTGCCATCCCATGATTGGATAACCCTTCTTAGCTAACTTCTCTGCGTATTTAAATAGAACTGGGCTAACTGGATAAACTGCAATTCCGCCCCATTTTCTAGTAGCAAGTTCAGCGTCTACTAGTGGCAAAGACCCAACATCATCCCAATTAGATGCGCTGGCATTACCAACAACTTTGCAATAGAAACCTAACTTTTTGCACTCGGCCATTAAGCCCGCTTGCATCAATCTGTGAACTGGGTGATCTTTCATAGGTTGAACGAAGAGGATGCTCTTCGCGCGACCCTTATAACTTACGGCTGCACTTGCATTGTTACTGATAAAAATAGTTGGCAGTACTAGCGCAACTATTGCAAGCGTTGAACTTAGGAACTTCTTATTCATTTTACCTCCTAGGTTATGTTTCTTCTTTTTATGGCTGAGTCACGTTCTGGTAGAGCTTGGATATTAAATGACCCCCTTAGCCTTTACGGCTTCAGGATCATTTAATTCTTCATCATTAGATTTGCGCATCGTGTTGCGGTATTTTCTTCGATAGACGTCTAAAAAGACCGCTAAAACTAAAATAAATCCAACGGCTATGAGTTGGAAATTTGGGCTTAATCCACTGGTTACCAAACCACTTTGAACGCATTGAATGAGAAGTACACCTAAAATTCCGCCTGCGATTGTGCCAACTCCGCCAAATAAGCTAACTCCGCCAACTACGGTTCCAGCAATAACGGTTAATTCCCAGCCAGTTCCGATACTTGGGGCACCGGCGTTGAGAGAAGCCATAACTAATTCACCGGAAAGAGCTGAGAGTGAGCCAGCTAAAATGAAGCAAGCCAGTTGATATTTTTTAACATTAATTCCAACAATTCTTGCGACTTCGCTATTTCCACCAATGATATAAAGATTTCTTCCTATGGTTGTCTTGCGAATAACAAAATCTCCAACTAAACAAACAAAAATCCAAATTGGAAGATTCCAGCCAAGGTTAAGAAACGATGTGTTGTCACCGATTGTTGTTATTACTTTAGGTAGTGGGTATACCGGATAGCCTTGAGACACCACTTGAATCATCCCTTGTGAAACAAAAAGCATTCCTAGGGTTTGTATAAATGCAGGCACACCAGCTCGTGTGACCATAAAGCCATTAATTGCACCAACCAGTCCACCAAGAAAAATACCAGCTAGAAGGGCAAGCCAGACTGGCCAACCTGCAGTTGTCATTAATTTTCCTGAGACGATTGCGATGAGGCCGGCTACGGCACCGACTGATAAATCAAAATTTCCGCTAATTAAAAGAAATGCTTGCCCAACGCCAATTATTGAAACAAAGGTAACGGCTTGCACAATCGATCCAATAACTTGCCCCGAAAGAAAAACTGGTCTGAATGATTGAAAAATTGCGGCCGATAGAACTAGAGCTACTACCACGCCTAACTCAGGTACGGCGAGCAAACGATAGAAAAATCCTTCGCTGGTCTTTTTCTTGTTCGACATGTTAAGCCCTCTCCGTATGCTTCTTGGAAACAGTTAACAGTCTATAAGTTTCATTCAAGAACACAATGAGTTCGGCACATTAATTCTGCACGCATTTATAACTTTTTGTTATAAATCCGAGTTAAAAATGATGCTAAAAGCAAACTTCAGTGGTTTTCCAGGCGTAAATAGTGGCACACCAGCAGTTTTTAAGGCTTCGTCTAATTTATCTGTGCATCCATGAGTGGGTTCTATGGCCAACCATCTTCCTTTTTCACCCATGCTTGGCCATGCATCTAAGTTAAAACACAGACCTACAAATGGAATTTCTTTCGGATCAAAATTAAAACTAAGTGAGCAGTTTTTTTGAGGGTTTAGCAGGGATACTTGGCCATCACGCGGCGATTTGAGAACTACTTTATCCGTTAGTGGTTTGCTCAATGTGACCCGGCTAATGTCATGTTTTTGATTATCTGCCCCTATGGTTTGCGGCCATTGATATTTATCTAAATGGCCAAGATAGCCATCTAACCCATCGGCACCCAATCTGGAACTGAATCCAAATTCTTTAGTCATTTCTGGATTTCCGTTAACTTGGATATGCATTCCTTCAACAGCGTTAAAAAGTGGGTGTGCCGACCAAAAACCATAGAAGTCGGTGTCGCCAACATTTTCTATCGAATACGAAAATAGTAAGGAATTCTCTTTAAGTTCAATTTTCCTTTGGAACTTATAAGGGACAATTGCACCTATAGCCTCTGTAGTAATTACATTGCCAGAATTTTCACAGGTCCAGACTTGGGTCCAGAGTTCACCGTGATCTGGCATAACAATGCTTGGATTGCCTGGATAAGTTCCATTACCTATGTTTGGAAAACACTCATCAAAGCCTGAAATGTCGTGCGCTTCGTAGGCATCATAATTATTTCTACTGCGAAACGGTCGGCTCTCGTCTGTCCATAACCAATCATATTTTGCTCGCTTATCTGTAATTTGTGAGATTTTTGCGCCTAGCTCTGGAATTACACGCACCCTCAAGTGCTCATTTTCAAGTTCCTCAATTTTCCAGCCTTGAGAGTATTCATTCATAGCGGCAATAATGACATAATCTGTGAGTCGATAGGAGGGTTAGCCAAAGGAGATTTGCGTGACAAGGAAAAATTATTGGCAGGATAAATTTTGTATTGTTACCGGAGCGGCATCTGGAATTGGCTTTGAAACTTCAAAAATATTGATTTCTGAGGGTGCAAAAGTACTAGGTCTGGATAAAATCCCCGCCCCTGGAACGGTAAAAGAAATTTTTTCCGCTAGCAATAACCCTTACGAAGTCTGTGATTTATCAAAACCTCAAGAAATACAAGCAGTTTTCCAAAGCTTTACTGATTCAAAACTATCTGCCTTGTTCAATGTTGCAGCCATGCCAACTAACGGGGCTGGGATTCAAGATACCGATGTTGATCTCTGGGATAAAATAATCGATGTAAACCTACGATCAATATTTTTAACTGCAAAATACTCGTTACCTTTATTTAAAAATAACCTTGGTGGATGCATAGTGAATGTCTCCTCGGTCCACGCATATGCAACGATGAAGAATCACGCCGCATATGCCGCATCGAAAGGCGGAGTGAACGCCTTAACAACTGCATTGGCTATTGAACTAAACCCTCTCAACATTCGTGTTGTCGGTGTTGCACCTGGTTCCATAAGAACTCCTATGACGACTACGAATCTGAAAGACGATGCTGCCTTACTCAACTCATTGGGTTTCCCAACTGATGGAAAATCGATTGGGCATGTTGGTGAGCCTGAAGAAATTGCGAAAGTTCTTATTTGGTGCGCATCCTCAGAAGCTTCTTATATAACCGGGACAACAATTCAAGCCGATGGAGGATTGTTGTCTCGCTTGGGTTATGAAAAGGCAACTGATTAAAATGCTTAAAAAATTGAACAGTGTCGATGTCGCCGCTAAAACTCAATGTCTTTTGGGGGAAGGGCCTGCATGGAATAGAAAACTTGGGGTGCTCCATTTTGTTGATATTTTTGGAAAGAAAGTTCATACATTAAATCCAAGCGATGGGTTAGTAAAAACTTTTGCGACAATACTTTCTCCCGGTGCGGTTCTCCCAACTAATGAAGAGAAACTAGCGCTTGCCTTAAATGATGGGCTGTATACCGTTGATTACTCTGGAAATAACCTCGAAAATTTATATCTGATTGAAAAAGATATATCTACAAATCGAATGAACGACGCAAAGTGTGATCCGAATGGGAAGCTTTTTGCAGGCACTATGGGAGATGGCAACTCACCTACTGGTTCCCTTTATAAAATAGATTCTGAAGGTTTCGAGAAAATACTGAATCGAGTCACAGTTTCTAATGGTCTAGCGTGGAACCGTGATGGTTCAAAAATGTATTACATAGACTCAGGTAAGCAATCGGTTCAAGTCGCCGATTTCGATTTAGCAACCTCAACAATCAAAACTTTCAAACTTTTTGTTGAGTTCCCGGCTTCATTTGGAATTCCAGATGGGATGTGCGCAGATCTTGATGGTGGAATTTGGGTAGCTTTTTTCGGTGGCTCACACATAAGACGCTACGCTGAAGATGGCACACAAACTCATGCGATTGAATTACCTATCCCGCAAATAACAAGTTGTTGTTTTGCAGGAGAAGGTTCAACGCTTTTATACATCACCACAGCCTCTGTAGAAGTGGGTGATGGACGAAAAATAGATAGCAACGAAGGAAATCTCTTTTGCATCGATGTTGGGATTCCTGGAGCAGGAACTGTCCCCTTTATTCTTTAAACAGAGTGTTCGTATTCCTCAGGCTTACGAGAGATGAATTACCTTCTCAGCCCGTCCGCTGGTGCGCTCAATAAAGCGAGCATTGGCTTCATCGCTGCCACGTGCCCAACTTTCTGCATCTTTGATGGTCTTGCCGTAGGCATGGTGGCGAGCGATCAACCTAGCCAACCTAATCTCATCAGAGATTTCAATGTAATAGGTCTGGTCAAGTAAAGGAAAGACGCCGTCCCAATTGTGATCGGTTGAGAAAAGATAATTTCCTTCGGTGATTATTACTCGGGCGCTCGGCGAGATTGCACCTTCGTTTTCTACTGATGCCTCAATTTCGCGGTGGAAAATTGGAAATCTAATTTCTTCATTTGGTTTTCTTTTAACTTGGTTTAGCAATTCGATAAATCCAAGGGAATCGAATGTGTCAGGTGCACCTTTGCGATCGCGAGCGCCCATATCGATTAAAACTTCATTGCTCAGGTGATAACCATCCATTGGGATTATTGCTACTTCTGGGATCGGGAATTTCTTGGTAACTGCATCGACGACTGTTGATTTACCGGCACCAGGTTTGCCAACAATGCCGATTAAAGTTCGCTGAGAGCCACTTGCCAAAATCGCTGAGATATCGTCGAAGAAATCCTCAATTCTCACAACTTCAATATATCTGAGATACTTGCACCTATGACAACTTCCCTATTTGATCCAATAAAAATCCGCGGTCTTGAGATTGCTAACCGAGCTTGGGTAAGTCCAATGTGCCAATACTCAGCGGTTGATGGTGTTGTAAGCGCATGGCATCCGGTTCACATCGGTTCCTTCGCGAGTGGCGGTGCTGGATTAATAATGATGGAAGCAACCGGGGTAACACCAGAAGGAAGAATTTCAGTAGCGTGCAC
>CAILBF010000101.1 GCA_903832395.1 uncultured Actinomycetes bacterium
GCGATTCATCCTTCCGGGATGTAAAGAAAATTCTTAGCGTGCCCCGAGTCGGATTCGAACCGACACTGTGCAGTGTTTGAGACTGCCCTCTCTACCGTTGGAGTACCGAGGCTTTACTGGCAAATCTTAGCGGTAGGCAGGGGCTGCGCCACCAACGGCGTCGCCCACTCGGTGAACGCGCATTGCATTCGTTGAGCCAGGAATTCCTGGAGGAGATCCAGCAACGATCATCACATCATCGCCGACCGCAGCGCGTTTGGAGTCAATAAGTACGGCATCGACGATTTTCACCATCTCGTCTGTAGCGCCAACTACGGGAGTCAACATTGATTCAACCCCCCATGAAAGAGCTAGACGGTTATAGGTACCAACTTCAGGAGTCATAGCAAGAATTGGAATTGGTGAACGCAAGCGCGACATACGACGGGCAGAGTCACCACTTTGAGTAAATGCGACTAAATATTTAGCGCCGACGATTGCGCCAACTTCAGTAGCAGCTTTGGTAATTGCTCCGCCCTTTGTGCGCGGTGGAGTTTTTATTGGGCGGATTCGATCAAGACCACCCTCTTCGGTCTTTTGAATTATGCGTGCCATTGTTTCAACGGCCTCTATCGGAAACTCCCCCACGCTGGTTTCGCCCGAGAGCATTAGCGCATCGGCGCCATCTAATACAGCATTAGCGCAATCCGTTGCCTCTGCACGTGTGGGACGCGAATTAGTAATCATTGAATCAAGCATCTGAGTTGCGACAATGACGGGTTTTGCCATATCGCGAGCGAGCTCTACGCAAAGTTTTTGTACGAGAGGTACGTCTTCGATTGGAAGTTCCACGCCTAAATCACCGCGCGCCACCATGATGCCATCGAAGGCGTCTACGATCTCGGCGATATTTGTAACTGCCTGAGGTTTTTCAATCTTAGCAATTACCGGAAGGCGAATACCTTCTTCGTCCATAATTTTATGAACATCTTTGATATCTGCAGCATCTCGAACAAAAGAGAGTGCAATGAAGTCGGCACCTGCATGTAGACCCCAGCGTAAATCCTCAATATCTTTTTCAGACATAGCTGGCACTGAAACCGCGACACCGGGAAGATTTATGCCCTTGTTATTGCTTACCGTCCCAGGTTCGGTGACCTTAGTTATTACGTCATTTCCTTTGACTTCAATAACTTGAACAGTAACTTTTCCATCATCGATCAGAATGTGATCTCCAGCTTTACAATCTCCGGGTAGACCTTTATATGTTGTTCCGACTCGATCTTTTGTTCCTTCTACATCATCGGTGGTGATAGTAAAGATGTCTCCACGCGCTAAATCATGTGGACCCGCAATGAATCTAGCCAGGCGAATCTTTGGACCTTGTAAGTCAACAAGGATTGCAACGGGACGTCCCGCAGCTTTTGCCGCTGCGCGTACTAAATCCAGACGGCCTTGGTGCTCTTCGTAAGAGCCGTGTGAAAGATTTAATCTCGCCATATTCATGCCGGCGTCAATGAGCGCCTTTACCTTTTCAGCAGATTCGACTGCCGGACCCATCGTGCACACAATTTTCGCTCTACGCATAAGGCAACCTTAAACCATTAATTGACGGGTAGTTGGTTCAATTGGACTTGGTAACTGTGTATCTCCAGTGAGATATCTATCAACTGCCGAAGCAACACTTCGACCTTCAGCAATTGCCCAAACAATAAGTGATTGCCCGCGTCCGGCATCGCCTGCAACAAATACTCCATCTTCATTTGCCGCAAAGTTAGCGTCGCGAATTATATTTCCGCGATCATCTATGGCTACCTCTAGTTGAGTTAATAATGGAGACTGCTCGGGTCCTGTGAATCCCATAGCGAGAAAGACGAAATCTGCTTTGATCTCTTTCTCACTCCCAGCAACGGGCTCAAACTTGCCGTTAACTAAGGTTGTTTCAACGATTTTAATTGCGCGGAGATTTCCATTGCCATCGCTTAAAAACTCTTCAGTACTGACAGAAAAGATGCGATTATCTTTTTCTTCGTGAGCGCTCGACACCCGATAAATCATCGGATACGTGGGCCAAGGTTGCCATGCTGGTCGTTCTTCACTCGGCCTTGGCATGATCTCTAACTGCGTAACACTTGCCGCGCCTTGGCGCGTAGAAGTACCAAGACAATCTGCGCCAGTATCTCCGCCACCCAGAATCACGACGTGCTTGCCGGCAACATTAATTGGTGGGATTTCTACTTCACCAAGAGCTTGTTGATTGCCCCAAGGCAAGAACTCCATTGCTTGATATACACCAATTAAATCGCGACCAGGAATAGGTAAGTCGCGCCATTGAGTTGCACCGATTGCAAGAACAACTGCATCGTATTTCTTTCGAAGGGCCGAGCCAGTTAGCTCTCCACCAACATCAACGTTGGGGCGAAAACGAGTTCCCTCTTTTTCCATCTGCTCAAGTCTGCGATCAAGAATATGTTTTTCCATTTTGAACTCTGGAATTCCATAGCGGAGCAACCCACCAATTTTGTCGGCACGTTCATAAACTGCAACGGTATGTCCGGCACGTGTTAACTGCTGTGCGGCAGCAAGGCCAGCGGGTCCAGAACCAATGACTGCAATAGTTTTGCCGCTTAAGCGATCCGGGATGAGCGGCTTTACATCGCCCATTGCAAAAGCCTCTTCGATTGTTCGAAGCTCCACTTGTTTAATCGTTACGGCCTCGCGATTAATGCCAACCACACAGGCTGTTTCACACGGCGCGGGACAGAGGCGGCCAGTGAACTCCGGAAAGTTATTTGTGGCATGGAGGCGATTGATTGCCTCGTGAGTGTCTCCGCGCCAAATTAGATCGTTCCACTCTGGAATTAAGTTACCGAGTGGACAGCCAGAGTGGCAAAAAGGAATGCCGCAGTCCATGCAACGTCCAGCTTGTTTCTGCAAGTGTTCAAAACTTTGTGGCTCATACACTTCACGCCAGTCTTGGATGCGAACATCAACAGGCCGGCGGACTGGAGTTTCGCGCGGAGTTGTAATAAATCCCTTTGGATCAGCCACTGGCTGCTACCTCCATTACAAGTGCGTTTACTGGAAGACCTTCACGCGTTGCGCGCGCCATGGCATCTAATACTCGTGCATAGTCGCGCGGCATAACGAGTGAAATTCGTGTTAAGGCAACGTCCCAATCAGTCAATAACTCTTTAGCAATCTCGGAATCTGTATTAACCGCAAAATCAGTGATGATAGTTTTTAAAGTTTCAAGTTGATCTGTGGGTACGGCGAGAATATCGACCATATCACCGTTAACTTTGGCGGGATCTAGATCTAAGACAAAGGCTCGTCCACCTGACATTCCAGCGGCAAAGTTTCGACCTGTCTGACCCAAAACAACTACCGTGCCACCCGTCATGTATTCGCAACCATGATCGCCAATACCTTCGACAATGGCAGTTGCACCAGAGTTACGAACGCAGAAACGCTCTCCAACGATTCCGCGAATCATGATTTCACCTGAGGTAGCGCCATAACCGATTACATTGCCGGCGATAACATTTTCATCAGAGTTAAAAGTCGATGCCGGATCTGGTCGCAGGATTACACGTCCACCAGAGATTCCCTTACCAACATAGTCATTTGAATCACCGAAAAGTCGAATCGTTAAGCCTGCAGGAATAAATGCACCGAGTGACTGCCCTGCTGATCCACGCAAAGTAATATCAATCGTTCCATCTGCCAGTCCAGTGCCACCGAAGGCGCGTGTGATTTGCGCGCCTAACATTGTTCCAACGGTGCGATTAACATTTCTAACAGGTAAGTCGATTCGGACTAACTCTTTATTGGTCAATGCAGGCTGTGACAATCGAATGAGCTCGTTATCAAGGGCGGCATCGAGACCGTGATCTTGCGTGGACGTATTGTGCAAAGCGCTAGTTGTCTGAGGCTGCAATAGAAGTGGTGATAAATCTAAGCCACTGGCTTTCCAATGATCTACTGCGCGTTTAGTTTCAAGATACTCAACGTGGCCTATGGCCTCAAGCAATGTCCGGAAGCCCAGGGTTGCCAGAATTTCACGAACCTCTTCGGCAATATATTCAAAGAAAGTTTCAACAAATTCAGGTTTACCACTGAAACGGGCGCGTAACTCTGGATTCTGTGTTGCCACACCCACTGGGCACGTATCTAAATGACACACGCGCATCATGACACAACCAGAAACAACGAGTGGCGCGGTAGCAAAACCAAACTCTTCGGCGCCAAGTAGAGCGGCGATAACCACGTCGCGGCCCGTCTTTAACTGCCCATCGGTTTGAACGACAATTCGATCGCGCAGATTATTAAGGAGCAAGGTCTGCTGAGTTTCAGCTAAGCCAAGTTCCCACGGCGCACCAGCATGTTTTAACGATGTAAGTGGTGACGCACCGGTTCCACCATCGTGGCCCGAAATTAAAACTACATCGGCATGGGCTTTACTTACACCGGCAGCAACTGTTCCAACGCCAACTTCAGCGACAAGTTTCACATGGATACGTGCATTCTTGTTCGCATTCTTTAAGTCGTGAATCAACTGCGCTAAATCTTCAATCGAATAGATGTCATGGTGCGGAGGTGGTGAAATTAGACCAACGCCTGGAGTTGAGTAACGAACTTTTGCAATCCATGGATAGACCTTGTTACCCGGTAATTGGCCGCCTTCTCCAGGTTTTGCACCTTGCGCAACTTTAATTTGAATATCGTCGGCGTTAACTAAGTATTCACTTGTGACACCAAAGCGACCAGAGGCAACTTGCTTAATTGCCGATCGCTTAGAATCGCCGTTTTCCATGGGTATAAAACGTGTTGGATCTTCTCCGCCTTCGCCGGTATTAGATTTCGCGCCCAATCGGTTCATGGCTATCGCTAAAGTTTCATGCACCTCTTGAGAGACAGAGCCGTAGGACATGGCCCCGGTTGAGAATCGTTTTATTATTTCGTGCGCCGATTCAACTTCATCGATTGAGATTGGAGTTCGTTCTTTAAATTCAAAGAGCCCGCGCAAAGTCATCAGACGTGTGCTCTGATCATTTACTCGGTTCGTGTACCGTTTGAAAATGTCGTATCGCTTAGTTCGAGTTGAATGCTGGAGTGCAAACACGGTCTCTGGGTCGAATAAGTGAGGCTCACCCTCGCGGCGCCATTGATATTCCCCGCCGATTGGTAGGCGTTTAGTTCCCGGTACTTCTCCCCCAGGTGGATATGCAATGTGGTGACGCGCGATTGCTTCTTGAGCAATTACATCAAGGGAAACTCCACCAAGCCTGGATGTTGTTCCAGTAAAGAACTCATCGATTACTTCGGCACTCAATCCAATGGCTTCAAAGACTTGAGCCCCTGTATAGGAGGCGATGGTGCTAATTCCCATCTTGGACATAACTTTCAAGACGCCTTTGCCAAGAGATTTAATTAAGTTTCGAACGGCTTTCTCGGGAGTAATACCAGTGATTACGCCCTGTAGAACTAAGTCCTCAGCACTCTCCATCGCAAGATATGGGTTAACTGCCGCAGCTCCAAAGCCGATCAGAAGTGCAACATGGTGTACTTCACGCACATCGCCAGCTTCAACTACTAAACCAACTTTGGTGCGAGTCTTTTCGCGAATTAAATGGTGATGTACTGCAGAAGTCAAAAGTAAGGATGGAATCGCTGCCTCTTCGGTATCGGCATCACGATCGGATAGAACAATGATTCGAGCGCCATCGTTGATTGCTTTCGAAACTTCCAACTTAATCTCATTTAAACGTTCACGAAGCGCATCGCCTTCATCGGCCACAAAAAATAGTCCTCGTACAACGTGTGCGCTAAGGCCTGGATGATCTCCATCGGCGTTAACGTGAATTATTTTTGCTAGTTCGTCATTATCAATGACGGGAAATGCCAATGAGATTTGACGACATGAAAAAGGTCCCGACTCGAGCAAATTGTGTTCTGGGCCCATGGAAGTTCCAAGGCTCGTAACGAGTTCCTCGCGGATTGCATCTAACGGCGGATTTGTAACTTGGGCAAAAAGTTGAGAAAAATAATCAAAGATAAGACGTGGCTTATTTGAAAGTGCAGCTATAGGTGTATCTGAACCCATAGATCCAAGGGCTTCCATTCCGTTTTTAGCCATTGGTGTGATTAAGATTCGAAGCTCTTCTTCGGTATAACCAAATGCACGTTGGCGTCGAACAACGGATGAGTGTGGATAGACAATGTGTTCACGAGCTGGAAGATCACTTAGTTTGACCATGCCGGCATGCAACCAATCGCCATATGGCGCGGCATTTGCAAGTGAATCCTTAATTTCGCTATCTTCAATAATGCGTCCGGCTTCGATGTCGACCAAGAACATTTTGCCTGGTTGCAAACGACCCTTGCGAGCGATATTTTCTGGTGCAATATCTAAGACGCCAACTTCTGAGGCCAAAACAACTAAGCCATCTTTTGTAACCCAATAGCGGGAAGGACGAAGGCCATTTCGATCTAAGACTGCGCCTACTTGGTGGCCGTCGGTAAATGTCACACAGGCCGGCCCGTCCCAAGGCTCCATAAGAGAGGAATGAAAGGTGTAAAAATCACGGCGCTCTTGCGACATTGACGTGTGATTTTCCCACGCTTCCGGAATCATCATGAGAACTGAATGAGCAAGTGAACGTCCACCCAAATAGAGGAGTTCAAGGACTTCATCAAATGATGCCGAGTCACTACCCGACATCTGCACAATAGGGAACAAGCGTTTCAAATCCCCCGGGATTAAATCACTCGATAATTGGGATTCGCGTGCGCGCATCCAATTCCTATTTCCTTTAACAGTATTAATCTCACCGTTATGGGCAATAAAGCGATATGGATGCGCTAACGGCCATGAAGGAAAAGTATTAGTCGAAAATCTTGAGTGCACAAGTGCTAATGGTGACACTACACGCTCATCACTTAAGTCAGGGAAAAACTCTTCTAACTGCCCGGTCGTTAACATTCCCTTGTAAACAATTGTTTGCGCAGAAAGTGATGGGAAATAAAGTGGGAGTGCGTGCTCGGCGCGCTTTCGTAAACAAAAGGCCATTCGCTCTAAGACAAGTCCGTTTTCATTCTTAAGGCCACTTACAAATAGCTGTCGGAAATCTGGCATGACTGAAAGTGCGGTTTTTCCTAGAGAACGTGAATTAATTGGTAAGTCACGCCAACCCAAAACTTTTAGCCCCTCTTCCTGAGCTATCCGTGCAATCTCTCCTTCGACGCTTGCGCCTTTTTCAATAAATGCAATACCAGTGGCATAAGAGCCCGCTACGGGTAAATCAAAAGTTGTAGTGTTCTGAAAGAAAAGATCAGGGATGCGAATTAAAATTCCCGCGCCATCTCCGCTATCTGGTTCGGCACCTGATGCCCCGCGGTGTTCAAGATTTCGCAGCGCTGTAAGCGCTTTTTCTACAATGTCATGGGTTGGAACTTTATTCAGAGTTGCAACCATCGCAACGCCACATGCATCATGTTCTTGAGCAGGGTTATAGAGCCCCTGTGCAGGTGGATAGTTGGAAGGCAATGCCATTGAAGGTGGGCTCCGATTGTCTATGAATGCTTGCGGGACAACCTTGGCCCTTGCTCGTTAAGAACTAACTAGCGGTGCAAAGAGTAGCAATAAAAACTGCCTTGGCTAGTGCCTATATGCCGGCGACATGTGCAATCTGACCGATTCCAGCGGTGATAGCCATGCCTAAACAGCCACCGAGAATGACTCTAATGGTTGGAATCAAAACCTTTGAACCTGATGCTCGAGCGCTGATTACACCTGTAAGCACTAAGCCAACAAGAGTGAAGCCAACAATGCTCCATGCTTTGGCTCCAAGTGTTGGTGCAAATGCTCCGACAAATGGAATCAAGCCTCCAACAGTGAAGGCGGTTGCAGATGCAATTGATGCTTGCACTGGCCGGGCTTTAGTGTGTGGGTGCTGTCCCAGTTCATCTCGCAAATGCGCAGCAAGCGGATCGATTTTGTGCATTTCAACAGCAACGGTCATTGCAAGCTCTGGAGTCAAACCGCGATTGATATAAATTTGTTGAAGCTCCAAGAGTTCACCCTCTGGATCGGATGCAAGGTGGGCAATTTCTAGAAGTCGGTCGGATTCTTCAACATCATTTTGTGAACGCACTGAAACGTACTCACCTACTGCCATCGACATTGCACCGGCAGAAATTCCAGCAAGACCTGCAGTTACGAGAAAATCATTCTTTCCGGCGGCAACTACGCCAATCATTAATGAGGCCGTTGAAACTAAACCATCATTTGCACCTAAGACGGCGGCGCGTAACCAACCTGCGCGATGTGTTCGGTGTTCTAAATTTCGCGTATATACATCGTCAAGGGCCATGGAATGAAGACTACCCGAGAATTGGCTTGGTGCTTTTGCTTTGCCTAATAAAAACCATGAGAGCGCCCACTCCCACGATCGCACCGACCCAGACATTGAGCCTAAGACCGAAGATGTGATGTGCTTCATCGATTCTGATCGATTCAATTCCAATGCGGCCTAGGCAATACCCGGCAATATAGAGAGTGAAAATCTGACCAGGCTGTAATTTCTTTCCAATTATGATGAGAGAAACCGCTAATGCCGAAGTCCAGATTGCTTCATATAAAAATGTAGGGTGAAAAGTTACAAACTGCGTGTAACCATTTGGTCGATTTGCTAGTGGAACTGATAACGCCCAAGGCGCAGTTAGCGGGCGACCAAAGAGTTCAATGTTAAACCAGTTGCCAAAGCGACCAAGAGCTTGAGCAAAGAGAACGCCTGGCGCTAGCGCATCCATGAAATAAGCAAATGCAGGAAGTTCAATCTTCTTAGCAAGGGCCTTATAGCGAAACCATGAGGCGCATGTGCCAAGTGCAATTGCACCCCAAATTCCGAGCCCGCCTTGCCAAATTTTCAATGCATCAAGCGCATGTCCATTAACCCCAAAATACGCATCCGGCGAAGTGATGACGTGATACATGCGTCCACCGATGATTCCAAATGGAACTGCAGTTATAGCAACTTCAGAGACCACGGACTTGCCGTTAACGGCTATCGACTTAAAGCGCTTATCCCCCAGCCAAATGGCAACGGCTATGCCAGCGATAATGCATAAGGCATACATGTGAATTGTGAAGGGCCCGATTTTCAGCGCCGAAAGCGTTGGCGAGGGAATCGAGCGAAGCAAAGCTTTATCCGGCCTCTACAGCAAGACGAAACTCAGTTGGATCAAATCCATTTGCCTTGCGAACCCAGAGTTTATCGTTAATAAAAATTGTTGGAGTTCCCGTTACTTTATAAGTTGCCATGGAATCTTCCTGTGTTTTTGCCAGATTTACGTTTGAGCCATTCGTTATGCAGTCTGTAAACTTTTTACTTGTGAGTCCCAAATAACTACCAATTTTAATTAAATTAGCATTTGAGTAAAATCCCGAGTTCTCTAAAGCAGGTTGAACCAGATAAACCGCTTTGTGGAAATCTAAGTAGTGGCCTTCATCGGCGGCGCACATTGCGGCATTTGCTGTGCGAATTGACTCATCTCCAAGGAAGGAGAGGACGTGATAGACGACCGTTGCTTTCTTATCTCGTACCAAGCTATCGATGTAAGCCCCGTTTGCCTCTTCGAAAGTCCTACAAATAGGACACTGAGGGTCTTCCCATAAATCGATTTTTACGGGACCTCCAGGATTGAGAACTAACCCTGAACCCTGGGCAGGATCTACAGTAGAAGTAACTTGCTGCCCCAATTTATAACCTTTGAGTGCAGCAAAAGAAGCGTTAGCTTTGTTCGAAGAACTCATAACGGAAAAAACAACACCAGTGACAACGACGAGGCCGACCATTCCAATTACCAGCCAACGTGTGAAGTTGTCTCCACTTTTTGTGGCCTTGGCTTGTTTTGACATTTACATCTCCTCATTGGTGGTGGCTGCTTTATCAATTGACAATAATCCGTAAGGGAAAAAGTATAGGTAGAGCGCGGCAATTGCCAAACCTAAATCTCGGGCAATTTCTATCGCGTAGTTTCTGTGCACTTGCGCGGCTTTGGAAGGATCTATAGCTCCACCGCCACCGAAGCATCCACAATCGATGAGGATGCCCCTAGCCCACACTGAAATTATTGCGCCAATGAATAAAAGCATAAGAACTCCAGCGATAACGGCGGCCATTCGTACAGAGAGACCAATAATTAGGAGAAATCCAATTGCAATCTCTAACCAAGGTAGGGCATAACCCAGAATGTGAGCCAGTTGAATCGGCAGAATTTTATAGGCCGACACGGCACTTGCCGCCTGTGCCGGAACAAATGCTTTTAATCCACCGGCCGTGACGAGAACCCCACCGAGAATTAAGCGTCCCACCAAAGTGAAGAGATTACTGTTTCGCTCATTGAAGGCCCTCATGGCTTTAGTCTAACTCTCATCACTTGGGTCAATACCTTCATCGAGGTCTCGCCAGGGATTTCTAGTACGGGGTGTCCGCTCATAACGCGAAGAGATTCGAAATTTTCGACCTGCCAGAACGGCTATGGCAAAAATCACCACGGCGCTTACTAATACGGTCACTAGTTTCACTACTCTTTTAAATCAATCGGTTTATGGAAACAAGTGTGCTCACCTGTATGACAGGCCACTCCAGTTTGGATGACTTGCAGAAGGATAGTATCCGAATCACAATCTAGCGATATCGATTGAACGTCTTGAAAATGTCCCGAGGTTGCACCCTTAATCCAAAGTTCATTTCTACTGCGACTCCAATATGTGGCTCTACCTGTTTTAATAGTTTGAGTTAGGGCCTCACGATTCATGTAGGCCAACATTAAAACTTCATGAGTTGTAAAATCTTGAACAATCGCTGGAATCAGAGTTGTAGGAGCTTTGAATATGGAATCAAATCCAACATCGTCAATTCTCATGGAGTAATTCTGCCTTACTTAATCGAAACAGTGCGCACGGGATAGTTATGCGAGTCTAAATAAGTCTTCACGTCCTTGATTCGGTGGATTCCAAAGTGAAAAACGCTAGCTGCAAGTAGGGCATTTGCACCCGCATCAAGGGCAGCAGCAAAGTCTTCGAGGGTGCCTGCCCCACCACTAGCGATAAGTGGGACCCGCGTTACTGCACGGACCGCGCTAATCATCCCTATGTCATAGCCAGCACGCGTGCCATCGGCATCCATTGAATTGAGAAGAATTTCGCCAACGCCAAGCGCACATGCTTTTTCAACCCACGCAAGAGCGTCGATCGATGTGCCCTCTCGGCCCCCATGTGTTGTTACTTCAAAACCCGATTCCGTGCGGGCTCTGCGGGCATCTACCGAGAGAACCAACACCTGTGAACCAAATCGATCGGCGATTTCAGCGATGAGTTCAGGTCTAGCAATAGCAGAGGTATTTATTGAGACCTTGTCAGCTCCGGCACGTAACAAGCGATCAACATCTTGCACCGAACGAATTCCGCCGCCAACAGTTAACGGAATAAAAACCTCCTCTGCAGTGCGTCGCACAATGTCTAATGTGGTTTCGCGACCCGAGCTACTTGCAGATATATCGAGAAAAGTTAGCTCGTCAGCGCCTTCAATGCCATAAAGAGCGGCCATCTCTACTGGATCACCGGCATCAACTAGATTAGTAAAATTCACTCCCTTAACAACACGACCGTCGGTTACATCAAGGCAGGGAATTATTCGGACCGATAAACTCATTGACTTACCAATTTCAGCGCCTCTTGCACGGTGAACGCTCCAGAGTAAATCGCTTTACCAATAATGGCGCCTTCAAGGCCGATGGAGGTGAGCGCTGCAAGATCTGCAATATCCTTCAAGTTAGATATTCCACCACTTGCGATGACAGGTTTCTTAGTGGCCGCGCAGACAGATTTCAATAATTCGATATTTGGGCCAGCTAAGGTGCCATCTTTCGTTACATCGGTTACAACATAGCGCGCGCACCCATCTCGATCTAAGCGTTGGATGGTTTCGAAGAGATCTCCACCTTCACTCGTCCAACCACGTCCTGCCAACGTGTGTCCTCGAACATCTAAACCAACTGCGATTAAATCTCCATATTGAGATATAACGCGAGCAGTCCATTCGGGATTTTCAAGGGCTGCGGTACCCAAATTAATTCGTTTACATCCAGTAGCGATTGCGCGAGCAAGTGAATCATCATCGCGTATTCCACCCGATAGCTCGACTTTAATATCTACGGTTCCGACGATTTCAGCCAACAACGCAGAGTTATCTCCGCGACCAAAAGCTGCATCTAAATCAACTAAGTGAATCCATTGCGCTCCAGCGTTTTGAAACTCAAGGGCAACTTCAAGTGGTGCCCCATAAATACTCTCTTTAGAAAGCTCACCTTGAACTAAGCGAACCGCACGCCCATCCTTAACATCGATTGCCGGTAGAAGCTCTAGGGCTTTCATAACGATCGCGTCCAATTCTTGATGAGTGCAAGGCCTGCTTCGCCTGATTTTTCAGGGTGAAATTGCGTGGCACTCATATAGCCATCTTCAATCCCGGAGAGAAATTTTTCTCCATACGTTGTCCAGGTTTGCATGATGCCAACCGGCTCTTTTGCCGCATAAGAGTGCACAAAGTAAAAGGATTCATCGCCAACTCCTGCGAACAGAGTGGATTCACTGGGGGCATCGATGCTGTTCCAACCCATATGCGGCAAAATTGGGGCGTCAATCTCGCTAATTACCCCAGGCCAAATTCCAACACCTTGGTGCGGTACCCCTTGAGAATGTTCCACTCCAAGTGAAAAAAGAATCTGCATTCCAATACATATTCCTAAAGTTGGCCGCTCGTTTGCAATGCGTTCTCTAATTATTCTCGCGCCATCGATGGAGTTCAAGCCCTGCATACATGCAGCGAAAGCGCCAACACCTGGAACAACTAATCCATCTGCTTCGATGGCAGTTCGCGCATCTGCTGTTACAACTACATCTAGACCACTCGTTGCAAAGGCCCGCTCTGCTGAACGCAAGTTGCCAGATCCATAGTCAAGAATTGCAATCAAAGAGAGCC
>CAILBF010000102.1 GCA_903832395.1 uncultured Actinomycetes bacterium
CTTTAACAATATCGACGCCGATTCCTTTTTCTAACCACACAGGTATCGCCGGAAACAATAACCCGGCGGCAAATGCATCTTCCCCCGTTGATGTAACTAACTCTAGAAACTCATCGCGAAATTCTTGCACCAGGGTTTCGTGTTCAGGTTCGCACGGTATGTCGGTCGGGGGATTGGTGCTGTAGTCCAAAACTCGCATTGAGTACAGCGAAATAAGTGCACACGGTAAACCAGCATCATCGTGCAACACTAAATAGGGAGTTGCCATGTGATCAAAAACGCGATTGGCTAGCATCACGGCATCATCAAAATCTGCATCTTGATTCTCTAGATGTGTAACGACAACTATGCGTGGAGTTTGAAACTCATCGATGCTGCGCCAGATATCTATGGTGGGCTGATCGATTCCAGTGGATGGATTAATCACAAAAATCGCACAATCACTCTCGGGCAGGGTCTGTGTTAAAACGTGGCCACCGAAAGCTTGGGCGATGGCCGTCGGGTCGGCGCTCTCGTGGCCATAAACGGCGATAGTCAGAGCGGATGCGGTGGAATTCACCTGCTCAGCCTACGATGGGAGGTGATGATTAGCGCGGTTTTGAAACCTACGGTTACGAGATTAATAACACCCGTATCCAGATTTGCCTTGCGTATAGGGATAACTCCAAACGCGGTGACCTGGGTCGGAGCGATCGGCGTCGTAGTGTCGGCGCTCTATTTCTATCCTCGGGGAGATTTTTTTCTCGGCACTGCAATCATCGCGATTTTTGCGCTCAGTGATTTATTCGATGGCACTATGGCTCGAATATCCAAGATTGGCGCAAGTCGATGGGGCGGTTTTCTCGACTCAACTATCGATCGCATCACTGATTCAGCGATTCTGGTTGGTGTTGCTATCTATCTCATTACT
Source organism: uncultured Actinomycetes bacterium (assembly GCA_903832395.1). Lineage (GTDB taxonomy): Bacteria > Actinomycetota > Actinomycetes > Nanopelagicales > Nanopelagicaceae > Planktophila. The sequence goes on from CAILBF010000102.1 coordinate 911, forward strand.
GCTCAGGATTCATTAGCGCCGATCGTTCTGATTACGATTGTTAGTGGGTTATTGGTCTCCTATATTCGAGCGAAGGCCGAGAGTTTTGGCATTGCCTGCACTAGCGGATTTGCTGAACGAACTGAGCGCTTAGTCATCGCTTTGATCGCAATAGCTCTTGAAGGTTTGGGTTTACCTTACTCGTTGACGGTAGGAATGTGGCTCTTGGCTATCCTCGGAATAATTACAGTTTTTCAACGCATGTTAGTCGTTAAGCGAGCAATGAAGTAGATGGTTGAGACGTTAACGGCTTGGGGATATTTTGCGGCATGGCGAATCCTGCGGTGGTTACCTGAGAATTTTGTTTACTCAACGGCCTATAAATTTTCAGACAGATTAGTTAAGCGAAATGGCGTTAGTGTCCAAAGATTGCGATCTAACCTCGCTCGTACTCAACCAAACATAACCACACTAGATTTAGATCTCCTAATCTACAAAGCGATGCGTTCATCAATTCGCTACTGGTGTGACACATTTAGATTTCCCGATTGGTCACTCGAGCGAATTGCCCAGACCGTTACAACTACTAACGAATATTTGTTGCTAGATGCGATGGCCGCTGGCAAAGGTGCAATTGTTACGTTGCCCCACGTTGGTAACTACGACCATGCAGCTGCGTACTTCTGTGGCAAAGGCGCAAAGATAGTAACCGTTGCCGAACACTTAAAACCTGAAGCGTTGTTTCAAAAATTTATGGAATACCGCGCCGCCTTTGGAATGGAGGCTTTGCCACTTGATGGCCGAGTTATTCCCACGCTGGCCCAACGTGTGCGCTCTGGATGCATCATCGCCTTAGCTGCAGATCGTGACTTATCGCGCTCTGGTATCGATGTTAATTTCTTTGGGGGGCCTGCACGTATGCCTGCTGGTCCTGCGATACTCGCGCTTCGAACGCATGCTCCACTAATTTGTGTAATGATTTCCTACACCGAAACTGGAATTCACATTGATTTTGAATTGGTGCCGATTCCTACGACGGGAAGTGAGAGTGAAAAGATTGCTGCAATTGTGCAAAACAGCGCAGATCTTTTCGCTAAAGGAATCGCCGCATATCCGCAGGATTGGCACATGATGCAGCGTATTTGGATCGACGGCGGATTTAAGGAGCGCAGTTGATGCTGACAAAGAAGTTAAGAATAGGCATCGTCTGTCCCTATAGTTGGGATACACCTGGCGGAGTTCAAAACCATATCCGCGATTTAACCGAGTATTTAATTAGTGCTGGTCATTCAGTTTCAGTCCTAGCTCCAGCCGGTGATGACTCACTCTTGCCTGATTATGTTGTTAATGCCGGTAAACCAATCTCCATTCCATATAACGGCGCCGTTGCGCGCATTCTCTTTGGGCCAATTGCCTTTGCTCGAGTACGTAACTGGATTGGTACAGGAAATTTCGATATTTTGCATCTACATGAACCTGCAATTCCGTCAATATCATTGCTTGCATGTTGGGCAGCTGATGGTCCCATGGTTGGAACTTTTCACGCTGCGGCCAAACACCAGAAAGTTATCTATGCCATTGGTCCTATTCTTGAACCAGCAATTGAAAAACTATCTGCTCGAATCGCAGTCTCGGAAGCTGCACGCCTGACTCTAACAAGTCACTTAGATACAGATGCGGTTGTAATTCCCAATGGAATTTACGCCAAACGTTACTCCAATGGAACGCATCAAGATAAGTGGTCCGGCAACACAATTGGCTTTATTGGTCGCTTTGAAGAGCCACGAAAAGGTTTGCAGGTTTTGTTAGATGCCCTTCCAATAATCTCGCGATTTGCACCCGATGTGAAAGTTTTTGTGGCAGGACCAGGGGATACGATTGAAGTCGAGAAGACAATTGATCCACAGTTGCGTCAACGCTTTGAATTCTTGGGACGAATTACCGAAGAGGAAAAGGCGGATTTCATGTCATCCGTTGCAATTTATGTCGCTCCAAATACTGGGGGAGAGTCTTTCGGAATCATCCTGGCGGAGGCATTAGCTGGGGGTGCTTGTGTAGTTGCAAGTGATATTCCCGCTTTCGATTCGCTTTTAGGCGGCGGCGATTTTGGCGCACTCTTTGAATCTGAAAATTCAACCGAGCTAGCTAAAGTAATTATCGATCTTCTTCGAGATGGTGAAAAGCGAGTTGAACTATCCCGTAAAGGCAAGGAGCACGCCCAGATCTTTGATTGGGATGTTGTCGCAGAGCAGATTTTTTCAATTTATGAAATGGCGATGGTTGGTGGCGAACCCATCAAACTTGCATCTGAAGGCCGTTCATGGAATCGCTTGCTCTCCAGGGATGAACGATGAAGACAACTCTTGCAATTACGCTGATTCTCTTAGTGACTCTCTGGTATTTATCATTTCTAGCAACGCGCTTGGATCGCCTGCACCACCGCGTTGAAACGAGTTGGGCAAATCTAGATGGACTGCTGCAGCGCCGATCGGCAATTTCCCTGCAGATTGCCCATAGCGATTTTATAGATCCAGCCTCATCGCTTCTATTAACGTCAGCGGCCTATCAAGCGCGAGATGCAGAGATGCAAGATCGATCAACTGCAGAAATGGCACTTTCCGGTGCTCTCAGACTCCTGTTAATTGATGGAGAAATCCACGGCAGTGTCCGTGAACAGTTGCTGTTAGATGATTTAACTAAACTCACCGCAAAGATCGCAATAGCGATTGCAATCCATACCGATGCAGTCTCCTCAACTCAAGCGGTCCGCAAGAAGTTTGCGATCAGAGTATTTCGCCTCGCCGGACGTGCGCCGTTGCCAGTTACATATGAGTTTGAGTTCGATGCGCTCTAGAAAACTGATTGTGGTGGCGCTTCTAGGTATCTCAGTGTTACTTACGAGCTGCGCATCGATTAAATCTACAATTAGATCGGTTGCGCCAGCGCCAGTTGAAAAGAATGTTTTAAGTGGTCGCGACGGAACTAATGGACCAGTTCTAGTTGTAAAAATTGATGATACAAACGCAGCGCACCCACAAATTGGTCTTGAAGATGCCGATGTTGTCTATATCGAACAAGTCGAAGGCGGATTAACAAGACTTGCTGCAGTGTTCTCATCGGTTATTCCGATGCGTATAGGGCCTGTACGCAGTGCACGAATTTCAGATATAGATATTTTAAGCCAGTACGGTCGGGTGGCATTTGCTTACAGCGGAGCCCAAACAAAATTCTTACCAGTAATAGCTGCGGCGAATTTAGTAAACTTAGGTGCACAAATTCAATCGTCAACTATTTTCACTAGAGATCCCGCCCGCGTTTCCCCTTATTCGATGGTTCTTCGGGCAGATCTGTTAATGGCGGAGATAAAAGATAGATCACTTCAAGTTGATTCAGCGAAATCAGTCGGCTGGAAGTTTGGCGATAAATATCTACCAGGTGCGCCAATTTCGCGCGTTGTTCTGCATTGGCCCGCCGCAACCTATAGCGCAATTTGGTCGGCGACTGAA
>CAILBF010000103.1 GCA_903832395.1 uncultured Actinomycetes bacterium
CCAGAAAGCATGAGCGTTGGAACAACGATCATGGCAATTAGAAGCTTCTTGGCCCTGCGCATGGCTTGAGTATAGAGATGCAGCGTTGGGGATAACTCGAGAGCGCTGTCGGCGGGGCATGCGATTCTCACAGCATGAATCTAAAACGAGAATCTTTGGACACCATGGGGCCAAGAATTGACAAAGAATTGTGTGGCGCATAATATATGACTAGAAAAATACGTTTTACAAAAAATGCACGAAAGCACAAGATTGGTCAGACTCACGCTTTGTTTGTTATTGAAAATAATGAGCCGATGCGAATGCCTGGGCTTCTCGACTATGAGTCGAAATTGTTCTGGATTGGGGTTGACGATCGAGGCTTAGAGCTTGAAATCACGGGTATTGAGTCTGCAGATGAGATTTTTGTTATCCATGTAATGCCAACAGCTTTTATAAAGAGAGGGCGAGATGAGTACTAAAACTAAGGCCACAAAGTCAAAGAGCAAGTATATGCTTGGACCTGATATTGACTTGGATAAAGAAGTTGTCCTTGATAAGCGTGGCCGCCGCATTACAGAAGCTCGTGCAGCACAAATCTCGCGCCAGATTCTTCGTGAAGTCGCCGCAGGACGGCCTTCTCTTACAGGTACTGGAAAGGTTTCACCTGAAGTTAAAGCCCGCGTCCCACAAGCGATGAAAGACAAACTAGAGCGTGAAGCTAAGAAATACGGTGTTTCACCATCTGTATTAATTCGACAGGCTTTAGAGGAATATCTTTACGACTAATTAAGACTCTAATTATCTGGCTAAGACGCACATGAGGGCTTCAATGGTTAGCAAGGGGGCGGCGTTATGGCCCAGGTTGGTGCGTGCATCCATGATGGCATTGATTTTATTAATAGTGGTGTGAGCTTTGGTGTTTGCGGCATAGGTCGTGATTTGATGTTCTAACTCTTTATTAATTAGCCCATCGTTGGCACCGGCTTGCACCATCATGACATCACGATAAAAAGTTGCTATATCTAAAAGCGCGGCATCAAGACCATCGCGCACCATGCGAGTGCTGCGAGTCTTTTGCTCTTTCTCTAACTCTTTAATCGCTTTGCTTCCGCCCGTTGCCATGCCGCGCCCGGTTGCACCTTTGCCGTAAGCAAGAGATAAATCATCGATCTCGGTTTGATTTCGCTCTTCTGCCGATTCATTAGCTTGATTAGTTGCAAGATCAACTAGGGTTTGAGCTGCGGCAAAGGCAGATGAGATTCCTTTTAATGTGAGCGGCAACTTCATAATCGTGGTTCGAGTGTTGCGCACTGATTCATTGTTAGCTAAATATCGGGCGCGGCCAATATGGCCTTGGCTTACGCGGGCCGCAAAGTCAGCCATTTGCGGGCTTATTCCGTCACGGTTTTGTAACACCTGTGCGACGGCTGCCGTTGATGGAGTGACTAACTGCAGATGGCGACAGCGGCTTCGAATAGTTGGCAACACATCGTGCAACGTTGGGGCACATAAGAGCCACACGGTGCGGTTACCGGGCTCTTCAATAGCTTTGAGTAAAGCATTGGCTGCCGACTCAGTTAAACGATCAGCATCTTCCATAACGACAACGCGCCAGCCGCCCATCGATGGCGCCCATGCAACGCGAGCCAAGAGCTCGCGGACTTCATCAATCTTGATTGATAGGCCCTCGGTGCGGATGACTTCTACATCGGGGTGAGCGCCGTTTAGGGCACTTCGGCAGGCGTTACAGCTTCCACAGCCGTCATTAGGGCATACGAGGGCTTGGGCAAAGGCGATAGCGGCGCTTGAGCGCCCAGAACCAGGTGGGCCAGTGAAAACCCAGGCGTGTGTCATCTCTTGGCTCTCTTCGCCCGAACGCGTAGCCGCTACGGCTCGCTTTAAAACTTCAACGATGTGCTCTTGTCCAACTAGGTCGTCATAAACGCTTGCGGCCGGGCTCATTTTTTAGCGACGGTTTTCTTCTTTGGTTTTGCTTTGCTCACAGCCTTAGTTGCACTGGCGCTCGTTATTTTCGCAGTTGTACGAACCGCTTTGGTTGCACTGGCGCTCGTTTTTTGCGCCGTTGTTCGAACTACTTTATTTACTGCGCGAATCGGGCGAAGCAACAAGGCGCCTTTATCTTCGCGGGCATTGCGCTTTAGCGCAGAAATCTCACTGACGCGGGCGATGATTGCGGTGTGGGTGTCCTCGATTGATTGCTTACCGTCGACGATGAAATATCGCTCAGGATCAAGAAGTGAAATCTGCAAAAACTCTTGGCGTACTCGCTCATGAAAATCAAGGGGTTGCGATTCCAGGCGATCTTTACTCTGCAAACGGGCTAAACCAATTTCCGCTGGGAGATCGATAATTATTGTCAGTGTTGGAAATAAAGATTCGGTTGCCCACCGTGAAATTCGTGCAACTTCGCCGGGCTCTAGAACACGACCTGCGCCTTGGTATGCAATGGATGAATCAAAATAACGATCGCTGATAACGACATCTCCGGCGGCAAGAGCGGGGCGAATAACGGAAAAGACATGATGCGCGCGATCTGCGGCATACAACAAAGCTTCAGAGCGCGGGCTGATATCACCGGTTGAATGCGACAGAAGAATCTTTCGAATCTCAATTCCTAAATCTGTCCCACCTGGTTCGCGCGATAAGACAACAGTCTCGCCCTCTTGCTCCAGCCAAGCTTTTAATAATTTAGATTGCGTTGATTTTCCAATTCCCTCGCCGCCTTCAAAGGCGATAAAGATTCCTTTAGTTGGCGCACCCGTGATGCTGCCGAGTTCACCTTTGAGGGCGTTAGCAATATCTGACCACAGTGAAACATTCGGGCGGTCTTTCATTTGGCGGTAAGAAATCATTCCAATCATCGCTGCGACTAGACCAGCAAGAAGAATTGTTACTGCCGCCCCGTTATAACTAACCTGGGTATTTTGAAACTTAAAAGTGTGTCGGCCAACGGCAGCGGCAATCAATGGTGCGATAGCCAGAACGCCAACTAAAACCACGCGGATCAAGCTTTGAACGAAAGCGAAAGTACGACCGCGTACATCGTCGGCAACTTCCATGCCCAGCATTGTGAAACCAGTTACCCAGCACACTCCGCTAAATGCGCCAAGGGCGATGACGGTAAAGACGGCTAAAACAAGGTTAGGAATTGCGGCAAGGCCGACCAGAAAGAAACCGGCGATAGTTAAGGATGCGCCAAATAAGCGTCGCTTTGAGAACTGTCCAAAAACTTTAGGTCCCAGCGCGATACCGCCAGCTAGGCCAGTAAATACGGCGCCAAATAAAATACCGTAGGCGGCTTCACCGCCGCCTAAGTCGCCAACGAAAGTTCGAGCTAAACCAATAACTGCGCCGGCGGCGATGAAGGCACCGACCATTCCGACGACGAGTCCACGAATAATCTTTGATCCGCTTACCGATTTCCAACCTTCAAGCAGAGATTTTAGAATTCCAATTTCAGCGGTGCGTTTAGATGCGGCGCCTTTTGGAATTTCGTGCAGATTAAAAATTGTGAAAGCGGCAAAAGCAAAGCTTGCCGCATTTACATACAGTGCTAAATCGACTGCAGTTCCGCTAAAGCCCGGGATTATTGCAATGAAGGCGCTGGTGAAAAGTGAAAGTAAAGTGAACAGTACGGCGGCAATTGGCGCAGTTCCATATGCGGCTAAGAGCGAGACTTGATTTGCCGACTCGAGTTTCTCGCGAGGGACTAGATTTGGTACCGATGCCTCTTTAGCTGGTGACCAAAAGAGAGTTACGCACTCGACTAAAATTGTTGCGGTGTATAACCAGAAATAATTATGCGCCAGCGGAATTGAAATATAAAGCGCAGTTCGCAAAATATCGCAGGTAACCATTAATTTGCGTCGATCGAAACGATCGGCAATTACACCTGCAATTGGGCCTAAGAAAACCGCTGGCAGTAGACGTGCGATAAAAACACCTGCAATTGCAAAGTTAGCCGTTGAATAGTTACCGCCCGAGAGTTGTTGGGCAAGGGCCGTTGTTGCCAGCAAACCCAACCAATCACCAAGAGAGGAGAAGACCATCGAGTTCCAGAGCTTTCGAAAGGGACGAATCGCTAGTACGCCGCGAGTCTCATCCTGCGCTGGAGCAGCAGGGGTTGGCAGCGTTCTAGACATGGCGTGAGTCTATCGGGGGCTACCGATGCCTTCCATATCCCTTAAAATCGCCTTATTTATGAGGAATATCGTGTGTAGCACATTCATGTATTTGTGCTACATTACGGGCATGACTACACCGGCGAAAAAGACAAAAAAAGTTTTAGGGTCCGAGAAGAGTGCAGATTCAACAATCACTACACAAAGCGTTGGCGTGCGCGAACTTCGTCAAGCCGCCTCGAAAATATTAGATCAAGTTAAAGATGGTGTTGTATTTGAAATCACCGAACATGGCGTTCCGGTAGCTCGATTGGTTCCAATCACTAAATCTCTATATGAGGAATATATTGCCGCGGGATTGATCATTCCTGCAGAAAATCCTATTACTCGTTTCGAGATGCCTACATTTAAATTGAAAGGCAAGAAGACTTCGACGGAAATTCTAATGGAGATGCGCGCAGAGGCACGATATTGAGCTGGTATCTTGATAGTTCTGCAATTTTAAAGCTAATCCTTAATGAAACAGAATCCAAGGCACTTATTAATTTCCTGTCTGAGGAGACGATCACTTCAACTATCTCTAGAGTTGAAGTGATCCGTACACTCAATCGCATGTATCCGCTTTCCGTCACAAAAGGTAAAGAAATTCTCTCTAATTTTTTATTGACACCCATGAACCCAGCAATCCTAAGTTCTGCGGAGAACTTTCCTGAATCAATTGCTGTGAGAGCACTTGATGCTATCCAGATCGCCACAGTGATCTTTTTAGATAAAACTGTTGAGGGCGTTGTAACTTACGACAAACAAATGATTAAGAATGCCAAAGAACTCGGGATTAAAGTGGCATCTCCCGGCCTGAAGTAGTTACTTAAGTTTCTTCAAACTGGTTCAACTCCAAAATTATTAAGTCGAGATTTTTTAAGTTGGCAGGGTTAAATACGGTTAGGCTTCCAAAAAAGTTTCTCTACATACCGAAATGACAGAATTGACAGCCCCAGACTCGTTATAAGCCCGCAAACTAATTGGAAAATATTTGCCCTTGCACCACCCACGGCTAGATATATCGGCCAGTGCAGCAAATAGAGTGAATATGAAAAGTCCCCCATATAGATTAGTGATCTTGCCCAAGTAGTTAGATGAGCTGAGAACATTAATTGAAAAGCTAATCCAACCAATACTATGTTTGTACACATATTAGCTATTCTATTTGATGGAGTAATTGTAAATATGCCAGATATATTCAATATAAAAAACATTCCAATGAATGCTGATAAAATCCTATTTCTCTTAAAGTTGAATTGCTCTTCTAAAAAACAGTAGATTGTCCCCAAAGTAAACATTGCGGTAACCTCTATTGATCTTAGTACGATTGTCTGACTCATTTGAGCTGTAATGAGAACAACTATTGGAAAAACAACGACAAATGTTATGCCTAATACATAAAGTCGCATTCGATACCTGACTTTCATTAACACAGGAATGGTTAGGATGCACCAAATGAAGTAGAGTTGCATTTCAGTTGCTAAGGTCCAGAAATGGCCGAGCCCTAAAGCGGTTGTACTAGCATTCCCAGGGATAAGACCAAAAATACTTCCTATGTATAGGAAGTATCCTAAACTTAATTTCAAGTAGTCACTGACTAGTCCGGGTAGGAACCCTGAAACTGATAAAACTAATATAAATACAATAACTACATATGCGGCAGGTACTAGGCGTTTGGCTCTCTTAAATAGGAATGCCTTTATAACAATCTTGCCTGTCTTTCGCAGTTCAGCCACAAGCATCGATGAAATTAAGTATCCACTTATTATGAAAAATAGGTCGACTCCATATGTTCCTAGCAGTGGGATATGTGCGAAGTGCGAGGTGACTACCAGAATAACTGCGATGCCTCTGATAAACTGAATATTCTTATTCCAGGTTCGAACGTGCCAGACTTTAGTAGTCTCACCTATTGCTACCGGGGGACGTCTTTCGAAAAAAAGCAACAGCGCCCCCTTTTATTCATTTTCAATATGCATCTGGTCCAATGCTACGGGTCGGCTTAGGTCCTTATCGTGTCTTTGGTTTAGCTTTTCCAGTTGCGGCTTTTTTAGCAGCTTTCTTCGCACCGGCCTTCTTTACAACATTCTTAGTTAGCGTCGGTGCAGTGTCACCTTTTTTAGGCTTGGCTGCAGCTTTCTTTCGGGTCTTCTTAGGCGATGGACCATTCTCGGCCTCCCACGCACGACGTCCGGCAAGGAGCTCTAATCCGCGCTCCAGAGTCATTCCCTCTGCGGTATCACCGCGGCGAAGCGTTGCATTGGTTTCACCATCAGTGACATACATGCCAAAGCGGCCATCTTTAATAATTAGTGGTTTTTCGGTGGTTGGATCAACGCCCAGCTCTTTAACAGGTGGCTTTGCAACGCCGCGGCGGCGCTCTTTTGGCTTTGAATAAATCTCAAGGGCCTCATCTAATGTCAACGAAAATAATTGATCCTCTGATGTAAGCGTGCGGCTATCAAGACCGGCCTTTAAGTACGGACCGTATCGACCATTTTGAATCGTGATGTCATCGCCGGATGAATTTGTACCCAAGACGCGAGGAAGTGAAAGTAAACGCAGCGCATCTTCGTAGGTGACTGTATCTAACGTCATTGTTGCAAGAAGGGATGCCGTCTTAGCTTTTGGCGCATCGGCTTTTTTACGTTTCTTTTTTCCGGATGAAGTTAATTCGGGTTCGACAACGGGTAGAACTTCAGTGATGTACGGACCAAAGCGTCCACTCTTTGCGATAACTGGAAAGCCGGTTTGCGGATCAATACCTAATTCGCGCTCCCCTGAAGGAGCTTCTAATAATTCAATTGCTTTGGCGAGCGTTAACTCATCGGGTGCTAAAGACTCTGGAATATTTGCTAACTTGCGCTCTTCATCGGGCAAGTTCTGTTGCAAATAGGCACCGTAGCGACCAACACGGATTTCAATTGTGTCGGATAAATTCATGGTATTGGTTGCACGTGCATCGATTACGCCAAGATCGGCAGAGAGTTCATTTAATCCTGGTTGTCCATCGACGCCGTAGAAGAAATCGCGCAACCAGTCAACGCGACCAGCCTCACCGGCAGCGATCTTGTCTAAATCCTCTTCCATGCTGGCCGTGAACTCGTAATCAACCAACTTTGTAAAGTGGGTTTCAAGTAGGCCTGTCACTGAAAAAGCGAGGAACGTTGGAACTAATGCGCGGCCGCGCTTGTATACATACCCGCGATCTTGAATAGTCTGAATAATTGATGCGAACGTTGATGGGCGGCCGATGCCGAGCTCTTCTAACTTTTTAACAAGGGTTGGCTCGGTATAGCGGGCTGGTGGCTTAGTTTCATGGCCTTCACAGGTGTATTCATTGACTTTAACGTTTTGCCCCAACGTCATCGCTGGCAAGCGTTTATCTTCGGTCTCTTCATCTTTGTTCTCATCGGTGACAATGTCATCGTAGGCCGCTAAGAAGCCCGGGAAAGTTATTACTGAACCGTTAGCGCGAAAGATAGTTGCTTTGCCATCATTTGTTGCGGCATCAAAATCAACACGCATCTGCATTTTTTTAGCATCTGCCATCTGGGATGCAACGGTGCGCTTCCAAATTAAGTCATAGAGCGCGAATTCATCGCGTGATAATTCTGGTGCAAGCTCGCCTGGAGTTTTAAATGTCTCTCCCGCTGGACGGATTGCCTCGTGCGCCTCTTGAGCATTCTTAGTTTTACCAACGTATGTGCGTGGTGCATCTGCAACATGGTCAGCACCATATAAAGACTTCGCAGCTTTGCGCGCAGCTTCAATGGCTTGTGAGGATAAATTTATGCTGTCTGTACGCATATACGTGATGTAGCCATTTTCATACAGGCGCTGAGCAATACGCATTGTGATTTGTGCGCCCCACCCTAGACGACTGCCAGCATCTTGTTGCATGGTCGAAGTTGTAAAAGGTGGCTTAGGACGCTCGGTGCGTGGACTTTCTTCCATCGACTTAACGGTTAGCGAAGCAGAGTTAAGGCTTTCAACTAAGTGCTTAGCGCCAGTTTCATCGAGTAATAAAATGTTGGCAAGTGATTTTTCTTTTACTGCACCATCGGCGCCAAAATCTGATGTAGCTGCAACGCGCTTGCCATCTACTTCTAAAAGGCGGGCGTTGAAGCCAAGTGCAGTAGCTGCTGCTAGATCCCACCAACCCGATGAGATAA
>CAILBF010000104.1 GCA_903832395.1 uncultured Actinomycetes bacterium
ACAGCCAGCGGATGAATTGTCTTGATTCGCGCAATCGAATTTTGACGCCATTTCTTGCACTCTAAGTTATTGAAGCCACCTCGATCCGGCTGGGCAATGTCTAGGGCTGGGCATGAAGATTTTGTCAGCGAGATCAATCTAATGTGATTCGCAATAGCGATTTTCTCCATAACTGGAAACCATTGCGCCGCATGTGAGTCTCCAAAGAGCACGATGGTTGTCCTAGAAGTCGTGTCGGCATAGGTGCATGTGCCCGATTTATCTTTTCCATAATTTACGTGGCAACCATCCGAGTAAATTAATGGCTTCGCTAACACTTGAGTTAAATCGAATTTCATCGGCGATGTGCCTTTAATTTGAATTGAAGTTGATGCTGAATTCGAGATTAGGATAGCCAAAACGAGCGAAATCGCCGTTGTGCTCAGGGCGCTGGCGTAGATCTTTTTTGGAGCTACTTTTGTGCGACGAAGGGGGTCCTCAAGAAATCTATTCGTCAAGTCGGCTAACAGAACGGTTAATGCGATACACGCAATCCGTTCGTTAACCGTAAGTGGTCTTCCCAAAGCAGTACTCGGTAAAACCAAGACGGGCCAATGCCATAAATACAATGGGTAGGAGATCTTTCCCAGCCATTGGCTTAATGCATTATTAGATAAAGCATTTAGGAATCTAGGCCAGATTGGTATCGTCGCGATAAGGGCTGCAGTTGCAAACACGGGCAAGAGCGCATTTACCCCTGGAAAGGAAGTGTTGTTACTAAAGCGGATGGACGCGATAAAGAGTCCGCCCATGGCGATCCAAGGCAGAAGTCGCAGCGTAAGCCTGCCGGTTGGAATGAAGAGAAGTAGCGCGCCGATTCCAAGCTCCCAAGCGCGAGTAGGTAATGAGTAGAAAGCCCAAATCGGCGCCGTGCGCGTTTGGTAAATGGACAATGCAAGTGAGAGAGAGGTGATAAGTCCAATCCCGATCAACATCCATTGCCGGCTTTTGCGCGCTAAAGCAACCATCAACAATGGCCACGCCAAATAGAATTGCTCCTCTACCGCTAAAGACCAATAATGGATAAACGGTGACGGTGTTGCATTGAGATTTTGATAGTCATTTTGCCACCAAGCAAAAAGATAATTGGAAACGTAGGCTGCTGCAGCGAAGAGATCACGACCCAGATCATGACGCGTAGTCGTTGGAAGCAAGAACCAGCCCACTAGCGCGGTAGAGAAGAGAACTAAAACCGAGCTAGGCAATAAGCGTTTAATTCTGCGCTGGTAAAATGCAGCAAGGTTTAACCGACCAGTCGAATCCAACTCCCGAAGTAATAGTCCGGTAATAAGATAGCCGGAGATTACATAGAAAATGTCCACACCAACGAAGCCACCAGAATTGAATTTTGCATGGAATAAGACAACAAGGATGGAAGCAAGTGCCCGTAGACCTTGAATCTGTAAGACGCGCATGGTTAAGCGATTGTAAGTGAGGTTACTTCAATATCGGGATATCTTTGTTGCAGATTCTCTCGGCCAGGCAGACCGTCGATTTCCAACAGAGCTAGAACATGAGCAACATTGGCACCGCTTCTTTTTATTAGTTCAATTGCTGCAGCTATCGTTCCGCCAGTTGCGAGCACATCATCGATTAATAAAACCGAAGCTCCGGGTGAAATTGCATCGATGTGAATTTCTAAAACGTCACTTCCGTACTCAAGCCCATAACTCTCTGAGATGGTCACATGTGGGAGCTTTCCCGCTTTACGAATTGGAATGAAACCTGAGGCAAGTTCGTGAGCAACCGCTGATGCAAAAATAAATCCGCGAGCTTCAATTCCAGCTACTAAAGTTCCACTAGGTGCAAAAGAGGCAAATCGTGACGTGATAGCGGCAAAAGCTTCAGCGTTGGCCAGAAGCGGGGTTATGTCTTGAAAGCGAATCCCTGGTTTTGGGTAGTCGGGTATTTCGCGGATGAGCCCCAATGCTTCATCAATATCCATGTGTCCGAGAAGGGACTTGAACCCTCAATCTCTTGCGAGAACTAGCACCTCAAGCTAGCGCGTCTGCCAATTCCGCCACCCGGACTGAGTGAAGGGGTAAGGATAGCAATTTGATGACAGAATGGCGAAATGACCACAACTACGCAACTCGAAACCGAAGTTATCCAAATATGCCAAGACCTCATCCGAATCCCTAGCGTTAATTTCGGTGATGGCAAAGGCAACGAGAAAGAGGTTGCAGATTATGTTGTTGCCTCTCTTGCCGAAGTTGGAATTGCGTCAACTATCTACGAATCAGCTCCTGGTCGTTGTAATGTCATGGCACGTATTAAGGGCAGAGATTCCACTCGTCCGGGATTAGTTTTGCATGGGCACTTGGATGTTGTGCCAGTAAATGCGGCCGACTGGAGCGTTGATCCATTTTGCGGTGACATTATTGACGGCATGATTTGGGGCCGTGGTGCGGTAGATATGAAAAATATGAATGCCATGATGCTCGCGACCATACGAGAGTGGTCTCGTAATGGATATGTTCCACCTCGCGATTTAGTTTTGGCTTTTTTTGCTGATGAAGAAGCCGGAAGTATTTTCGGATCGCATTGGATGGTGGACAAGCACCCTGAACTTTTCGCTGGTTGCACAGAAGCCGTCTCTGAAGTTGGCGGATTCTCAGTGACAGTTGGTGGTGGCAAGCGTTTATACATGATTGAAACTGCTGAAAAAGGTATCCACTGGATGAAGTTAACTGCGCAAGGACGCGCGGGACATGGCTCAGTGATGAATGATGAAAATGCACTGACGCGCTTGACTGAAGCCGTTGCAAAGATTGGCAACCACGAGTGGCCTCAACGCTATAGCAAGACAGTTAAAGCGTTGTTCAAAAAGGTTGCGGCCTCAACTGGAAAAACTTATGATGAAAATGATTTACGTCCACTATTAAGCGAAGTAGGTTTCGCCGCACGAATGATTGGTGCGACGTTACAAAATACCGCGAATCCAACGATGCTAGAAGCCGGTTATAAAGCTAACGTAATTCCGGGTTCAGCTAGTGCGGTGATTGATGGCCGCTTTATTCCGGGATTTGAGCATGAACTCAATGAAACCATCGCCTCTTTGATTGGTCCACACATTAGTATTGAAACAATTACTCGAGACGAAGCGCTAGAAGTTCCCTTTGAAGGTGATCTTGTAGATGCAATGTGTAATGCCATTCTCAAAGAGGACGCTGAAGCAATACCTGTTCCTTATTTAATGAGCGGTGGAACCGACAACAAGGCTTTGGCTGAACTTGGAATTATTGGATATGGTTTTTCTCCACTGAAATTAGATGCCGACTTCGATTTCATGTCGCTGTTCCACGGTGTCGATGAACGTGTTCCTGTTGACGGATTAACTTTCGGTGTGCGGGTTTTGAAGGATTTTCTAGAACACTGCTAGGCACTTACATCATTGAGCGCACTGCGCAGAATGTCGGGCAACGAGATCTCTTCACTCTTTAGGACTCCGCGCAATTGCGCGCCAGTGCGTGCTCCAATAATTGCGCTAGTCACACCTGGAGCATCGCGCACCCACGCAAGGGCGACTTCTAAGGGGGAGTAGCCCAA
>CAILBF010000105.1 GCA_903832395.1 uncultured Actinomycetes bacterium
TGGATATAGTTCCTTCATCGCTGGTGACACCAGAGATCATGCGAGAAAGTTCATCCTTTTTATTGAATACAAAATGAGTACAAGTCACTTTGAATCCACCCGCACAATTGCTGGATTTACGCTTATTTAGCCTAAGATTTACCCGGGCCCCCGTAGTCCAATGGCAGAGACAGAGGACTTAAAATCCTCCCAGTGTGGGTTCGACCCCCACTCGGGGCACCAGTTAGCTCGTAGTTCGAATTGAGAGCACTGGAGTAAATGGGTGAATATTGAAGCGATATGAGAGTTGGGTAGTCGCCGCACTATTAAATTCTGTCGCCATTCAAGCCAGTACATATTTGGCACGTCCGATGATTAGTTACAAACTTCTTGAGCTCCATTCAAATAGTTTCACGGTGGGATCATTCGGCGCTCTATATGCCCTTTTCCCACTTTTATTGGCCATACCGCTTGGACGCTGGATAAATCAGTTTGGTGAAGGTCGCTTTATCGCCCTTGGAACTTTGGTAATCGCCCTTTCGACTTGTGTCTTGGCGATGGCGCACAATAAAGTCGAAATGATATTTCTTGTCGCACTGCTCGGAACATCTCAATTGCTATGCATGACTGGTGCGCAAGCCCTATTTGCCAATAGAACGGCCCAAAAGAATTATGAAAACTATTTTGGTTATTACACATTTAGTGCAGCGTTAGGGCAATTAATTGGACCAGTAGTTGGCGCAGTAGTCTCTGGCTCAAGTGGAATCTTGCCGCACTCAACTAGCAGTGCATTCTATGCATCGGCAGCTATTGCCCTCTTAGGACTGATTCCACTTTTCTTCGGAATGCCAATGAAACCAACTTTGCGCGTAACGGCAAAATCCTCGCGAGAAAATGCTTCAGTGAAACGCTTGTTGAGCAACCCCGGAATGCTGGTTGCAATGTATGCAAGCCTTGCCGTGAGCTCAACGGTTGATGTCCTGGTTGTATTTTTGCCAGTCTTTGGCAAAGAGAAAGGTTTTTCATCTGGCGCGATTGGAGTTATTTTGGCACTTCGGGCGGCTGCTTCGATGCTTTCACGAATCAAACTCGGAAAGTTAACTGAAAAAATTGGCTACTTTCGTTTACTTATTGGCAGTATCGTCGCTTCATCGGTCGCATGCGTAATCGCGGCATTTTCAACTTCACCACTATTTCTTGGAATAGTCATCGTCCTTGCTGGGCTTTCATTTGGAGTGGGTCAACCAATGACTATGGCTTGGGTTTCGCGGATTAGTCGTGATGATGAACGTTCTTTTGCAGTAAGCATTCGATTGGGCGGAAACAGATTAGGACAATTCCTTTTGCCGGCATTTGCCGGGGTAATTTCGGGGATATTTGGCGCCGGCGCGGTTTTCATTGCTTTAGCGGTCTTATTGAGTTCGAGTACGCAATCGATCCGCAAAGCTTCTCGCGAGTAATTAGACGAGGCGATATTTATTTATCGGCCGACCTGCAGTTCCATACTGCAGCTCTAAAACAACGATGTGTCGGTCAGCCATCTGTGACAAGTAGCGCTGCGCCGTAGCCCGACTAATTCCTAAGGCACTCGCAATTTCACTTGCATTCATTGGCTCACTACTTGATTTAAGGCATTTTATGATTAATGCAGTAGTTGGATTACTTGACGTTCTTTCGATTTCATCTTCAACTTTGCCGCCTCGCATCAGGGCAACTGTTGCATCAACTTCGGCCTGTGAGATTTCACCGTCAGCATTCAGGCGCGCATGAGCGGTCTTATACTTTCGTAATCTTTCAATGAGCTCTTGGCCATTAAAAGGCTTAACTATGTAAGCTGCGGCCCCGAGTTGTATTGCATCTTTAAGGTTTTGTGAGTCGCGAGCAGCCGTTATTACAAATACATCCGGCTTTGTTCCACGCGGCAACTGTTGCAACCTAGCAAAAAGTTCGAGTCCATGTTCATCCGGAAGATATAGATCTAAAAGTACCAAGTCAGGTTTTTCGTCCATAACCAGTTGATATCCAAGAGCAGCCGTTGGAGCTACGCCAATGACCTCATAGCCATCGACCATCTTTATATAAGCGGAGTTAATTTCGGCGACACGAAAGTCATCTTCAATAATTAGCGTTCTGATCATATTTTTACCGGAATATCTACGATGAAAACTGCCCCCTGATTGTTATAACACGTGATGCTTCCACCTGCTTGCTTTACTAACCTCGAAACAATTGCTAAACCAAGCCCGCGGTGCGAAGATTTTCCAACCATTTTTGTAGAAAAACCATCTTCGAAGACAATGTCTGGGCGAGGTTCAGGTAATCCACTGCCATTGTCACGAACAGTAATGATCTTAGTTTTACTGTGACTTGTTTCGATCGTGAGTGAAACTAATGCACCTGGTTTACCTGCAACTGAATCTAGAGCGTTATCGATAAGGTTTCCGATGACTGTGATTTGGGCGTTGAGGTCAAGGCTGATGTCATCTAATGAAGACTTAGGATCAATCACCAACTTAACGCCTTTTTCGCGTGCAATTGCAACTTTGGCTAAAAGAAGCGCAGTAACTGTTTGATTGGCAATTTTATCGTTGAGCTTCTCTGCCAAGTCAGCATCCACAGTCGCTATTTCGCCTAGATACTCTTTAGCCTCATCCACGCGGCCGAGTTCGACTAAACCTGTAATCGTATGGATTCGATTGGCATATTCATGCTGTTGGGCGCGGAGTGCATTGGTCAGATTTGTAACACTATCTAATTCGCGCAGTAGGCCTATATGTTCAGTGCGATCTCGGAGAGTAATAACTGAGCCGATATTTCTGCCAAGTTGCCTCACAGGTCTGGTACTAATACGCAGTGAAAAGTTTTCATTCAATACAATTTCATCATCGCCTTGAGGGGTCTCACCTTCGAGGAGATCCAATAAACGACCCTGTGGGAGTACGGCATCAATCGCCTGCCCAACTACGGATTTTTTGAGATCTAACAAACGCATTGCCTCATCATTAATGAGAATAATCTTTCGATCAGTTGTGAGAGTAATAACCCCCTCCTTGATCGCATGCAGCATCGCATCGCGCTCTTGGTATTTGATCTTTGTTTCTTCTAACTCATTTTCAATTCGTCGGTTTCTCAATTTGCGCGCAAGTATTTCTGCGATGATGAAACCAAGAAAAATAATTCCAAAGCCCAAATAGATAAAAGAGTTTCGTAGTGAGCTGACTTCGTCAGCAAAAGTCTTCGTAAGAAAACCAGCCGAAACCATGCCTATGACTTTTCCCTCGCTATTAAAGACTGGAGTTCTACCA
>CAILBF010000106.1 GCA_903832395.1 uncultured Actinomycetes bacterium
CTGTGTCGGCTAATTGATCATGGGATGTTACGTATGAGACATGGTCTAAGCGCATGGGTTATATCTTGCCCTATCAAAAGGGGTGCTAATTACCATCGGGCGGGGCCAGAAACCTCGCCAAAGGCCGCCCAGCTTGTGTCCGGAGACCTTGAATCAGGATGTGAATAACCTTTCTGATTTGTCGGTGAGACCATAAATCCTTCGCTTATGGGGACAAAAACGGCACTAACTACGAATCGCAGGCGGGATGTACACGAGGTTGCCCAACGATTATCATTGGGCAAGGGGGTACTGATGTCCGGAGCTAAAAAAGCAAAAAAATCTGCAGTAAAAATTAGCGCGCGAAGCGCAATTAAGTTGGCGCGCAGTGCAGATGTCTTGCATCTCTATAGGTCGGACCACCAAGTTGTTCGTTTAATTGAAATATTGGGCAACAATCTTTTGGCAACAATGCTGGGTGTCAATCAAAGCCAGCCGTCAATGTGGAAAAGTGGGAAAGAAAGAGTCTCGGCTGAAAATCAAAGGAAGATCAGCGATCTTGATCATGTAATGAACCGGTTGCTCATTGAACTTCATCCTGACCAAGCGGTGCAATGGTTGCAAGGAAATAATCCACATTTAAATTTTGGCAGACCGATGGATGTATTGATTCTAAAGGGACCATCAAGAGTTTTAGATGCGATCGATGCGCTAGCTAGTGGATCATACGCATAAGCCATGATTCTTTATCGTTGCTTTCCTTACATCACCAGTGCAAAGAAAAATGAACCGGGGCATCCACTATTTATTCCTTCGAATCGTGCAACAGGTCGGATAAATAATCCTGATATTTATTCTTCATCGTATTGGAGCGCACAGGCTGAGTGCGCAGTTGCCGAAACTTATGGAGGGTTGATGGAGTGGAGTCCTGCAACATTTAAAGGGGCACCACAATTAAAGGATAGTAACCAAGCGATTGTTTCAGTAGAAATTCCAGATGCAATGGAAATACTTGATTTAGATCTGGCGCGTAATCTAGTGAAGCTGAAGTTACGCCCATCGCGTGTTGTTACGCGAGATAATTCAGTCACACAGGCTTGGGCTAGAGAAATCTTTAAAGAAAAGAAATATGCAGGAGTTGCATGGTGGTCAATTTGGTGGCCTGAGTGGCAGTCTCTTGGACTGTGGAATTTACGAACGATAAAAGTCATAAAGGTAGAGAAATTGAATATTAACCACGATTGCGTTGCTTTGGCAGCAGATGTACTAAACAAAAGAGTTGCTAAGAGCTAATCCCTATCTGCCCACACACTAAGTTTTTCGCGAGAATTGTGCCCTTCGTTAAGTAGGCATCTACAGCATTATCGATATAGGCCAATCCTCGATCAAAGTGATTAGCAGGGTTGGGGTTCACCCGAATGAACCACGCCTTACCTGGCGGTTGGCTTCATCGCATAAGTTAGAAACATGCCCCCTTTTGAGTTTCCAAAAAGTAGTCTAAGCATGGTGTTGGAAATGAATCTATGAGCGGCAAGCAGTACTGGGGCTTTCATCTTTCGTTCAATAGTTTTCGGAAGTTTTAAATAAGCAGTACCTATCGTTTTAACTTCAGTAAAACCTACTTCTGACAGTAGATTTTCAACATCTTTAGAGGTGAAGTGAAAATTATGATGGTGATCATGATTGCTCGTGACTTGGATTCGTAAATTACTTACTACCTTGCGGTACCAACTATCAGAATTACCCAAAGTAATGCCGATTTTCCCTCCGCCGTTTAGAACTCGATAACATTCTTCGATTACCTTCCTGGCATCTATGACGTGATCAAGGGTGGCAGGGATTTCGATAGCATCGATTTGACTATCTAAAATTGGCATATCCTCACCAGTGGCACATATTAAGTAGGTGTTTATAGTTTCAATTGGGATTTGTGCATTCACTAAATCCCACATTCCTGTGTTAAGAATCGTAAACTCTTGAGTTACGGGTGATAGATACTCATGGGTTCTTGAGGAGCCTCCACCCCCAATCGAGAGGATTGATCTCGCATTTTTAAGCACATTTTTTGAAACTAATTTGTCGAGATATTTCCACTCATGGATTATCGTCGGCGTTATTACCGGGTCCGATGCGTAATCCCAGGCATAATCAACTTCAATATCGATCTCTTTATTTGCGACCACGATGGATTTGGTACCCGCCATAAAATCGTAAATTCCATTTTGGTAATTGTGGTCCTTCTTCAAATCTAATTTCAATTTCTACTCCTCGGCTTAAGACTTGCATTCTAGGGCTTGAAAATTCATCTGACCTGTTGTTAAGTAGGCATCTACAGCGTCATCGACACAGGCCGAACCTCGGCCGTATCCCGTGTGGCCCTCTCCCTGCATCGTTATTAAACGCGAACCCTTGATGTATCTGGCAAGGGCTTGAGCCCAGGCATATGGAGTGGCTGGATCTTGGGTGGTGCCAATGATGAGAACTGGTGTTGAAGTTTCTTTAATTGGCGTTTGATTTTGTTCGCTGGAATCGGTCGTTGCTTTTTTCCCTTTAACAGTTGCATTTAGAAGATTGCATGTGATGCCACTATAGGCAACGTATGGACCAAAGACTGGAGCAACCTTTGCAAATTTATCGGCATTTGCACGGATAGCTTCATTGCTTAAACTTTCATGCCAATCTAAACAATCGATAATAATGTTGGCATCGTTTTGATTATCACTGTAGGTGCCATCAGTATTGCGGCCGTTATAAGCATCGGCCAATTTTGCAAATGTTGTTCCATCGCCCTTTAAAGCTTGCGTGATTGCGATACGCAGTAACGGCCAACCCGCTGCATTGTCATAGAGCGCTGAGGCCGTACCGGTTACAACGAGAGCTTCAGTAATTTTGCGCTTAGTTGTACCGCTAGAAACTAAAAGTGGATTGGCTGCAGTTTTTTTAAATAGATCGGTGAAAAATTTTGTAGTTGCATTCGCAGGCAACGGACAGTTTTTTTGACTCGGACAATCGGCGATAAAGTTTGCGAGCGCATGATCAAAGGCAGTGGCCTGCACCATTGACTGCTCTTCGATTGAAATTGATGGGTCAATCGCACCATCTAAAACAAATTTACCAACAGTGTTTGGAAACTGTTGGGCGTATAACGTCCCCAGATATGTCCCGTATGAAAACCCTAGATAGTTAAGCTTCGAATCCCCTAGGCCTTGACGCAGAAGTTCCATATCGTGGGCGGCATCGAAAGTTGAAAAGTGTTCAAGATTCTTAGTTTTAGCTACACACTTATTGACGAAGGTCTGGGTATCGCTAATGGCTTTGGCGTATTCGGCGGCGTTATCGGGTTTAGGGTCACTGGCGAAGAGAACGTCCTTTTCAGCGGCGTTAAGGCAGTTTATGGACGTACTTGCCCCTATTCCGCGTGGATCAAAGCCCACGATGTCATAGCGCTCAAGGACGCCGGGATTGACGATGTATTGGGCGTTGAGGGCGTATTCGATGCCGCTGACGCCTGGGCCTCCAGGATTAATGACGAGTGAGCCAAGTCGATTGTGCTGGCTGGCATCTCGGTAGCGGATCACGGCAATATCAAAAGTGCCCGCAGATGTGCTGGCATAATCGATTGGAACTTTTAACGTCGCACATTGAAAATCCTTGTGACAGGTTTTCCAACTTAGCGTTGAAGAATCCTTTATTGTGGTTTGGAATAGTTTCGGCGCACTTACTGCACAACCAGAAAGCATGAGCGTTGGAACAACGATCATGGCAATTAGAAGCTTCTTGGCCCTGCGCATGGCTTGAGTATAGAGATGCAGCGTTGGGGATAACTCGAGAGCGCTGTCGGCGGGGCATGCGATTCTCACAGCATGAATC
>CAILBF010000107.1 GCA_903832395.1 uncultured Actinomycetes bacterium
CCTTTTACGATCTCTTTAAGTAGCCACGCCATATCTTTGTTCGTGACAATCTCGCCGAGTTTTAGTTCAGGGGAGAGGCCAAGTGCTTCGAACAATTTTGTATCGGGGAAAGATTGCAGATGCCATTTAATACGGCCAATGAAGCCTTCGTTGGCGGGGAATCCATGTTCGGCGTAAGCAATTGCTGGCGCCAGAATTTGCTCCATCGGTAATTTTCCATACCGCTCATGTGCTGCAAACCAACCAGAGACAACTCCCGGAACAGTCGAAGCTTTATAACCATGAAGGGGAATTTCTTTATCGAAGGCATCGCGGTTGGCATCATGTGGCGCTTCGCCAGATCCATTGAATGCAAGATTCTCTTTTGATTGTGCATGATGAGTCACAAGAAAGACATCTCCACCAAGTCCTGAAGCTCCAGGCTCTACGACTGAAATTACCGCCGACAGTGCGATTCCTGCATCAATAAAGGAGCCGCCGGCATCGAGAATTTTTAGAGCCGCTGAAACTGCAAGCGGCTGAGATGCTGCCGCTCCGCCTCTTTTTGCATAGACGATGCCACGATGCGTGGTCGTGCGATTCATGGGCACACCTTAACCTGAGAGTGAATATTTGTAAGAGTGAGAATTCTTGTATCAATAACTTTTTGTTGTATTTCACCCTTATAAAGCCGTGAGGAGCTTCACTTATGTGGTTAATTTCTTCGGCTCTCGCTATTGTTCAACTCTTAGGAACGGTTATGAGGGGGCGCTAAGCAGTGATGAACCAGCTCACCTCCGTCGTTGCCGAGCGTGTAGTGGGGCGTTCACCTACGCGCATGGCTTGGGAGCGTATTAAGAAGGATCGGACTGCCAAAGTTTCCGGCGGCATCATTCTCTTTTTCATTTTGCTGGCCATTCTTGCCCCAATCTTTACTTGGCTCACTCACACGACTCCAGATGCCTTCCATACCGATGCCTTAAACCAAGAGTTTGGCACGCAGCCACTTGGAAGATTGGGCGGCGTTTCAGGAACTCACTGGTTTGGCGTTGAGCCTCGTACGGGGCGCGATATTTTCTTACGCTTTGTCTTTGGG
This sequence comes from uncultured Actinomycetes bacterium, assembly GCA_903832395.1. Classification (GTDB taxonomy): domain Bacteria; phylum Actinomycetota; class Actinomycetes; order Nanopelagicales; family Nanopelagicaceae; genus Planktophila. The sequence continues at coordinate 1,076 of CAILBF010000107.1, forward strand.
GCTAGGACTTCGCTGATCATTGCTTTATCCTCGACAGCGCTCGCGACAATTTTAGGCGTTGTAATTGGCCTGGTCTCCGGCTTTTTCGGTGGCAAAACCGATTTAGTTCTTTCGAGAACTATGGAGATTGTTTTGTCATTTCCATCAATTTTATTTGCCCTAGCAGTAATGCCAGTTCTTGAAAGCGTATTTCAGGGTTGGGGTTTGCCGCAAGGAAATGGAACGCGCATCACTGTAATGATTATCATTTTAGCGATGTTCGGTTGGCCATATATCGGAAGAATTGTGCGCGGCCAAGTTATTTCGTTGCGAGAGCGCGAATTTATTGAGGCTGCACGCGCATTAGGTGCATCGCGTATGCACTTGATCTTCCGCGAAATTCTTCCCAACCTTTGGGCACCAATCCTGGTAACCGTCGCCCTGAATATTCCAACTTATATTACGGCCGAAGCCGCATTAACTTTCCTGGGTGCCGGAGTCATTGATCCAACATCAGACTGGGGCGCGATGCTCTTAGCTTCCGTTCCATTCTATTCAGTTGATCCAATGTTTACCTTTATCCCAGGTTTTGCTTTATTCGTACTGGTTCTGTCATTTAGCTTGTTTGGTGACAGTATTCGAGATGCCCTCGACCCACGGAGTTCCCGATAGAACATATGACTATCGGGTTACATTGCTTTACCTATTAGGAAGGGTTCAAATGAAACTAAAGAGCAAAGTGATTGCTGCAGTTGGAGTGCTTGCACTTAGTACTGCTGCCGTTACATTTATTGCTCCAGCTTCTGCTGCAACTCCTGCATCATGGAACGGTCCAGTACCGGCTCAAGCAGGCGCAGTTAAAGGTGGAACAGTCACAATTATTAACCAAGGCGATTTTGAGCACCTTGACCCAGCACGTAACTATGTCGGTGGAACTCTTGATTTCTATCGCCTATTTGTTCGTACGCTCACTTCGGTTCGTACTGTTAAAGGTGTAACAGAGCTAGTTCCTGATTTAGCTGCTGACCTTGGTACAACTAAAGATGGCGGACAGACTTGGGTATTCAAGTTGCGCTCTGGCATTCGCTATGAAGATGGCTCGCTTGTAACTTGTTACGACATCAAGTACGGCGTGGGACGTTCATACGAAGATGGAACACTAGATGGTGGACCAACGTATGCACAGGACCTATTAGCTAATACCAACGGATACAAGGGTCCATACACCACTCCAACTAAAGATCTTGCGAGTGTTGTCTGCTCGGCTGATGGTTCAACCATTACATTTAAGTTGGCCAACAAAGTTCCTTATTTTGCTTACGTAACAACGTATGGTGCATTTTCTCCAGTTCCAATTGAGAAAGACACTAAGCAGAACTACGACCTTCATCCTATTTCAACAGGTCCTTACAAGATTGCCTCATACGATCGCGGCAAGCAAATTACTTTGGTGCGTAACCAGTATTGGGATCCAAAAACTGACCCAATTCGTTGGAACTACCCAGATAAGTTTGTAGCTAAGTTTGGTTCAGATCAGAATGTTATTGAAAATACTTTGATCTCTGATTCAGGCGAGGCAAAAACGTCACTGTCAATGGATACTAATATCATTACAAACCTACAAAAGGTTTCGACTGATCCTAAGTACAAGTCTCGCTTCTTCCCAATTGCATCACCATATGCTCGCTATTACACAATCAACGTCGACACTGTTAAAGATGTCAACGTTCGTAAGGCGATTCAGTGTGCATTTGACTTCAAGCAGATCTTGATTGCCGCTGGCGGTACTGCTGTTGGAACTATTTCTCCAACAACAATTCCTGCAAACGTTAAGGGTGCATATCGTCCATTTACTGTTTGCGATCGCGACGTTACTAAGCATCCAGAGGCTCAAGTTGCACAAGCTAAGGCATACCTAGCTAAGGCAACTGTAAAGAAGACAAACCTTGTGCTTGCTTATCGCGATAAGGGCGTTGAACCACAGCGTGCTGCAGCTCTACAACAAGAGCTAGAAGCAGTTGGCTTTACTGTGACTATGTCCAAGTATCCAAAGGCTGGGTTTTACTCTCAGGTTGGTAAGCGCGGAGTGCCTACTGAGCCAGACATTGTCCAAGCATCTTGGGCATACGACTGGGCAGCAGCATCTGGAATTGTTTATGCATTATTTGATGGTCGCACAATGACCCCAGCTGATGCACGACAAAACTACAGCCGTGCGAACTTCCCTGACTTAACTGCACTATTTATCAAAGCAGATAAGTCACCAACAGCTGTCCAAGAGAAGATCTTGGGTGATATTGAGCAGAACCTTGTTCAAGTCAAGGCAGCACATCTAAATGTTTACTTCGAGAACTCTGCATTTATGGGAGGCTCAAAGCTAGGCGGCCTACAACTTGATGGTGGATTCTCCACTCTCAGCCCGTTGGGTGCTTTCGTTAAGAAGTAAAAAATAGTATTGATGAGTGGTGGCAAGAAATTGCCACCACTCATCAATTTCAATCTTATTTACAAAGGACTATTAAATTATGCTTAATTACTTGCTACGACGCATTGTTAGCGGCGTCGTTGTCATGGGCATTGTCTCTGCAATAGTTTTTGGCATATTTTATATTCTTCCAGCTGACCCCGCCCGGCTTTCATGTGGCAAAACTTGTTCAGCGGAGCAAATTACTAAGATTCGTCATACTTTAGAGTTAGATCAGACACTTCCGGTTCAATACGGTCGATATATAAAAGGCATCTTTGTTGGTCGGACGTATTTGAAAGGTACTCCAGCCGAATTGAATTGTTCGGCACCATGCTTGGGATACTCCTTCCAAACTGACCAACCAGTGACCACTCTCTTAAAAGATAGGTTGCCCGCCACTGCTTCAATTGCATTTGGTGCTTCAATCTTGTGGCTGCTAATTGGCCTTTCGAGCGGAATCGTCTCGGCGCTTCGTAGGGGAACATGGGTAGACAAGTTTTCTCAAGGTGTTGCATTAGGTGCAGCATCACTTCAGATCTACTTTGTTGGATTAGTTTTACAATTCATTTTCGTCAATAAATTAGACTGGTTACCGACGCCCGGCTATTCATCGCCATTTCAATATCCGTTTGACTGGATGAAGCAGATGGCGCTGCCCTGGATTACTTTAGCCTTCCTCTTATCGGCGATTTATTCACGGTTAACTCGCGCCGGAATGATTGAAATCATGGGCGAGGACTACGTACGCACTGCGCGTGCCAAAGGGTTAAGTAATAGAACTATCAATCTGAAACACGTACTTCGTGGAGCGATTACACCCATTGTCACCGTTTTTGGTTTGGATTTAGGTGGTTTATTGGGTGGCGCAGTAATTACCGAGTATGTATTTAATATTCCAGGATTGGGCAAACTTTCCACTGATGCAGTTGCCAACTTAGATCTTCCGGTAATAACCGGTACCGTTATTTTTTCAGCTTTCTTTATTATTATTGCAAATATTCTCGTTGATTTATTGTATGCGGTACTTGATCCGAAGGTTCGAATCCAATGAGCAGTTTTCTAGAGGTTAAGAATCTCTCTGTCAGCTTTCCTACGGAAGATGGCGTTGTCAGGGCTGTAGACGACATGTCATTTTCGTTAGAAAAAGGAAAGACATTAGGCATCGTTGGAGAATCCGGCTCGGGCAAGTCGGTTACTAGCCTTGCAATTTTAGGTCTGCATAAAGGTAGTAGCGCTGAAGTCACTGGTGAAATACTTATTGAGGGTCAAGATATAAATGCGCTTCCGGAGACTGAAGTTCGCTTATTGCGTGGAAAATTAATGTCTATGATTTTCCAAGATGCTTTGGCTGCGCTGCATCCGTATTACACGGTTGGAAATCAAATAGCAGAGGCATTCCTGGTACATAACAAAGTTTCCAAGGCTGTGGCAAAAAAGCGAGCAATTGAGATGCTAGATCGTGTTGGAATTCCAGAGCCACAAAAAAGAGCCGATGATTATCCGCATCAATTTTCTGGTGGCATGCGCCAGAGGGCGATGATTGCTATGGCATTGTCATGCAATCCATCTCTATTGATCGCCGATGAGCCAACTACGGCGCTAGATGTAACGGTCCAAGCTCAAATTATCGATTTACTTCGTGATTTGCAGAAGGAATTTAATACTGCAATCATCCTAATCACGCACGACTTAGGTGTAGTTGCCGAAACTGCCGATGACATCTTGCTGATGTATGCCGGCAAAGAGATCGAATATGGAACCGTGCGAGACGTGCTTCAAAAGCCACAACATCCATATGGGTGGGGGCTTTTGACCTCAATTCCGAGGCTTACTGGTGATCCAAATAAGAGTCTGGCCGCTATTCCTGGCACTCCACCTTCGTTAATTTCCGTACCTAGCGGTTGCGCATTTCATCCACGATGCAGTTATGTTTCTCAAGTAGGCGCGGCCTGCTCATCATCTATCCCGGATTTGCTTCCTGTTTCTGCTAGCGCCCATCATCTTGTGCGCTGTCATTTAGATACCGCAGCTCGCGAAGAAATATTTAGAAGTCAGGTGGCACCAAACTTATGAACAGCATCTTAAAGGTTGAGGGGTTAACTAAGCATTTCCCCGGAAACAAGCACTCATTATTTGGTAAGCGCGATGTAGTTCAAGCAGTCGATGGGCTCACCTTTGAAGTTGAAAAAGGTGAGGCAATTGCGTTGGTTGGGGAATCAGGTTGTGGCAAGTCAACAACCGGGCGTTTGATAACAAGGCTGTTGGAGCCAACCGCGGGCACAATTACTTTCGAAGGGCGCGACATCACGCACTTATCAAATGCAGAGATGCGTCCAATTCGCGCGGATCTACAAATTATCTTTCAAGATCCCTATGCCTCACTAAACCCACGGCACACTGTTGGCACAATCGTGGCATCACCATTTCGTATTGGGGGAGTGACGCCAGAAGGCGGAGCCAAAAAGCGAGTCCAAGAGTTGTTAGAAATTGTGGGATTGAATCCAGAACACTACAACCGTTATCCGCATGAATTCTCTGGCGGTCAGCGACAGCGTATTGGTATCGCCCGCGCTTTAGCGTTGCGGCCTAAACTGATTGTGGCCGATGAGCCAGTGTCTGCTCTCGACGTTTCAATTCAAGCTCAAGTAATTAATTTGTTGAAAGATTTGCAAAAGCAATTTGATATTGCTTTTGTTTTTATTGCTCACGATCTTGCAGTTGTTCGTCACTTTGCACAACGAGTTGCCGTTATGTATCTCGGTAATATTGTTGAAATTGCAGATCGCGATACTTTATATAGCAATCCAAAGCATCCATATACAAAGGCTTTGCTCTCTGCAGTTCCGGAAGTTGACCCAGATGCGATTGGTTCACGTGAAAGAATTCGTTTGACTGGAGATGTTCCAAACCCAATAAATCCACCCTCTGGTTGTCGATTTAGAACGCGATGCTGGAAGGCACAAGATATCTGTGCAAGCAATCCGCCAGAGTTGCTTCTTATCGGTACTTCTCAGGTCGCCTGCCACTTTCCTGAATAGCGGCGAAGTATCCTAGAGATGTCATAGCAGATTTAGTTCCGCACGAACCATACGAGGCCGAATAGAAACCTATAATTTATTGTCGTCGAGTGATTCTTGCGGAAGTTCAAACCAACGCAAAGTTTCAAAACGCTCACCAAGCAGGGCTGTTACGTCTTGGTGAGTGGACGAAGGAACACCTGCTTGTTTAATTTCTGCTAGTTCGCGAGCTTGAGTTATGTACTCTTTTAGCGCACTTTCAGGCGCACGATCATGCCTGATTGGATAGCTCATCTCGCCGTCACTGTTGTAAGAAATAGCGTTGAGTCTCATGGGAGGCTCAACAGGTCCATTTCTATGTTTCCATAGACCGCTATCTGGGTTGAAATGGTAATCAGTTAGAAAGAGATGTCCAGATCTTGCAATAAATAAAACACTCTCGATGATATGGTCAACGACGGCATCTGAAACAAAATAATTCAAGTTAACTCGAACCCACCCAGGCTTAATACCCTCACATCCACCCGTAATCTGGGATTCAAATTCATGACTAGTTTCAAGATCGATACCTAATAAACGATGACCATATGGGCCTGCACAAGAGCAGCCCCCACGCGATTGAATTCCGAATAGATCATTTAAGAGCGCAACAACAAAGTTGTGATGAAGGTATTTTCCGGTTGGCCCCTTTACGACAAAGGAGAGGATAGACAGGCGTTCGGCTTTAACATTTCCTAGTAATTCAATCCTTGGTTCTTGATCAAAAGCTGCAATAGCGCGCGCTAAGAATTTGGCTTCAAGAGCGTGAATAGTAGGAATCCCCACTGCCTCTTTGAGCTGGAAGACAAGTCCGGCTCTAATTGACTCAATGATTGCCGGGGTGCCACCTTCTTCGCGGTGTTCAATATCGGTTAAGTAGCGGTGCTCCTGAGTATTTACATAGGCAACAGTTCCGCCACCAGGAACAACAGGAACGGAATTTTGAACAATGGATCGATTAAGAATA
>CAILBF010000108.1 GCA_903832395.1 uncultured Actinomycetes bacterium
AATGGAACTTAGTTATTGGGCGAATCAGTATTTTGATAATGGTTCAAGTTCTTTTTCTTGGCTCTATTGGTATCGCTATAAATAGGTCTGGTGAGTTCTTTTCGAGTTGGAACGACCTTTTTGGAAATGTTACTGACCTTACTAAAGTTGCAATTCAACCAAACTTATTAGCGCAATTGTCCACAAAAGATCTCACTCAAGCGCAACATACGTCGGGTGGAAGTTTGATCTTCAAGAAGACAATCAAAGGTGCTGAATCAGGAATCTCTAATACCGTCTATGTTGTATTGCCACCAAAAATTGCTGAACTCCTCAAAGCTAATCCGCAGACTCCCAACATAGGAACTGACTACCAAATTGTGGAACTCTTTTCAGGCTATCCAGGAGTTCCTGAAACTTGGATTGGCAGTATGGGTGGGATAAAAACTTTAGAGAAATTAGAAAGTTTAGGACAAATAAAAGGCACTATTGCAATCATTCCAACTATCAATGTCTACCCACAACACGATACTGAATGTCTAAATTTTGTTGGTGGATTTCAAGTTGAAACATGGCTTACAAACGATATGAAAACTTTTGCTCAACGATTCTTAGGAATTGATGATCGCCCTTGGGCAACCCTTGGATATTCAACCGGTGGTTGGTGCGCTACAGAAGTAGCAGTTAGGCATCAAAATCAATATTCCAGTGCTGTTTCCTTAGCTGGATATTTCAAACCACTATTTGCCAATGGTGTAAACCGGAAAGAAAAAGCATTTCTTACAAATGAATATGACTTAGTCAGGATCTTGAATAGTGCACCAACTAATTTGAAGATTCTAATTATTGCTGGAAAAAACGATCGTTTCGCCTGGGCTTCTGCTCAAAAATTTATGACCAGTTTAAGCCCGTCAGTATCAGTAAAATTAATTCCTATACCTGCAGGTGGACACAACACTAAAACATGGATTCCATTTGAGAATTCAGCTTTCCAATGGATCAATCAGAACTAGTTTTTTAGAAAATATCCCTTTGGACATACCGGTGAAAGGCCAGTTACTTTCTTTACTGTTTTTCCTTTGGCACAAGAAATTGTCATTTTCTTTTTAGCAACAACCTCTACTTTAGTTTCAGGAGCTGGGGCGCCTTGTGTAATTTTTATCGCAAGGTTAGGAGATGAAAAATGGAAACCAGAAGTAATAATGAGGTAATCGTTTTCGACTCGTTTACCAATGACCGTTGCAACACTAGGCGCAGAACCGTCATCGTAAGTGATGCTCACAGATGCCTTGATGCTTCCATCTAGATCTAATCCCCACATACATATTGCAGACTTACGGGGAATGCGAACTTCAAGATATCCCAGATTTAATTCACCATCAGGTTTGAGGTGAGGGGTCTCTAAGCGAACTTTGATTGTTTCAGTAGCTGGATCCCACACGGGATCAACGGAATGCATGGCATTTGAAACAACTTGAACGCCACCTAATTTTGCACATGGGCCAAGGAATTTAGTTATGTCATTGTTTAATCCGTAAATCCAAAGATTTGCATTATAAGTTGTAAAAGTTGCCCTCTCTGGTGGAGCTCCACCACCAGACTGGACTCCTCTCGCAGTTGCTATTGGAGAAAATGTAGCGACTATTTGCCGCATCGCAACACCTGTGAAATCTGGCAAATCCTTACCGTAAACAACTGACGCATTCTTAGCGCTTCCACTTACTTCACCAAATTCAAAAGTTTGAGGGGCACGAATTGTTACGACAAAAACAAAATCATTATTATCTTTCCATGCATCAGGGCCTTGAGATGATTGGATAGGAAGGGTGTATTCCTCGCGATTGGAAGAGCACTGATCAGCCGTCCAACACCATGTTGCTTTATATGGTTGGAATTCGCTCGCGATTATTACATCACCAATTTTGGAACTTGTTCCATCTGCCTTCGGGAAAGTCCATTCTTCATAATTACCTGGGGTTACTGAAATTTCAGTAGCACCATTTGCTAGTAAAACTGGCCGCTCTGAATCTCCGATGCGACTATCGTTGCCAGAAGGTATTTTCCTGCCAGTCAATTTTCCCATAATTGGCTTGTCGCCGGGTTTTTCAATAACGGCAACTGATTCGATACAAGTCAGCGCTTCAGCAGTATTTGTTGCGCATGAAACAAGAGTATGACGAACTGGCGCACCAGAAACTAACTTGGGGCCCTGCTCGCTTGCAGCATAAATGGCTGATGTCGGTAGAAGAGCCAGTAGAAAAATTGTGCTGATTAGGACTCTCCATATTTTTAGCATTAGCTAAGGATTGTCTACAAACCCTTAAGACCTTGGGTTTGGGCTCACATTCTTCTTCGGATCATATTCAGGTAGTCCAACAAGTGCCTTATCAATGGCTTCCATAACATCTTTTTCTAGCTTTACACCAGAGGCTTTTGCATTTTCTTTAACTTGTGAAGGCTTTGTCGCACCCATGATTACTGATGAAACATTCTGATTTTGTAGCGCCCAGGCAAGTGCGAGTTGTGACATTGAAAGTCCAGCCTCATCTGCAATTGGTTTCAATTTCTGAACCGCAGTAAGAACATCATCGCGCATCCATCTAGAAATATGCTCTGCTCCCGATTTCTTATCGCTGGCACGAGATCCTGCTGGAGCCTTCTTTCCTGGCAAGTATTTTCCAGTCAATACGCCTTGTGCAATTGGAGACCAGACAATCTGACCAATTCCCTCTTTGATTGATAAAGGAACAACTTCCTTTTCAATAACGCGCCAGAGCATTGAGTACTGAGGCTGGCTAGAAACAAAACGTGTCCAGTTATATTTCTTCTGAATGTCTAATGCTTGACCAATTTGCGTTGAATCCCATTCAGAAAATCCGATGTAATTGACTTTGCCCTGACGCACAAGGTCATCAAAAGCTTGAAGTGATTCATCTAGTGGTGATTCAAAATCAAAACGATGCATTTGGTATAGGTCAATGTGGTCTGTGTTCAAACGCTTTAGTGAGGCGTGTGCTGATTCCATAATATGTTTACGGGATAAGCCACGATCATTTTTTCCTGGGCCAGTGCCACCATAAACCTTTGTAAACAATTCATATGACTCGCGGCGAACACCCTTGAGTGCTTTACCAAGAACTGTTTCGGCACGAGTAGCTGCGTAAACGTCAGCTGTATCAAAAGTTGTAATTCCAACATCAAGTGCTGTACGTACACATTTCATTGCAGCATCTTGTTCTACTTGGCTGCCGTGAGTGATCCAATTTCCGTAAGAAATTTCTGAGACATACATTCCTGATGAGCCGAGGCGACGATATTCCATGCGTGAACTCTATTTCTTTTGCCTCCCCGAGACAATAGAAAAAGCGGACTATGCAATTAGTCCCACCCGACTATGACCTCACCAACTTGATAAGCAGCGACGGGGTGGTAAAAAGGCATTGGCTCGTCTTGCTCAGCATGTACTAATTTCAAATTCGGAAATGCCTGAAGTAATTGCATAATTCCTTCTCGAATCTCGATACGAGCTACTTGTTGACCCAGGCAACCATGAAGTCCATAACCAAAACCTAAATGACCAAATGCGTCGCGGCTTAAATCAAAACGATCCGGATCCGAATACTGTCTTTCATCATAATTTGCTGCTACCGCTGACACCGAGACTGATTGGCCACAAGGGATCTTCACTCCATCGATTTCAACATCTTCCGTCGCAGTTCGAGGAAACATCGTCAAGAAGACTGCACTGATACGCAGTAGTTCTTCAATCCCTCCATCAATTAATGCTGGGTTGTCCCGCAGTGCCTGAAGTTGATCTGGATGCTTTAGGAGAGCCACAATTCCAGTGGAGATCATGTAAGCAACGTTATCTCTTCCAGAAACCATCAATGAAAGTGTCAAGCCTTCTATTTCGTTTTTCTGAAGTTCTGATTTCACTAGCTCACTCAGGAGATCATCTGCAGGGGACGCTTTCTTGAAAGCTAGAACTCTTCTCAAATATTCAATCTTTTCCCTCTCTTCGGATTTTCCAACAAATAATCTTTCATAATCACTATATAAAGATTCAGGGATTCCGAGAACACGAGCATGACCGGCTGCAGAAATTGGCTCCGAATAGTGTTCGCTTAGATCAACTGGTGAACCTTGGGAGATTAAGTTTTCGATCTGTTTGGAAACTATTTTTTTGATATCAGATTCATACCCCTTTGCAGATCGAACTGAAAAACGACTCGTAACTGCTCGCCTAATCTTTAGGTGTTGTTCGCCATCTAAAAACAGCAAATTTCCTGGATCTAGATCACTCGCAGTTGCAAGCTCGCCATCGATTATGGTGGTGCCAGGTGCAGACTCTTCTCTACTGATTTGATGGAGAGGCATCCTGATTGGTTTTTGGCTGAAACGTTTATCTTCCAGGATTAGCTTCGCTAATTCATATCGAGTAACAACTAGACCCTGATGGCCATCTTCATATTCCAACGGCGTTGCAGCACCTTCTTTACGCCATTGTTCAAATGTCGCAGAAGGGCTTAGAGGAGTTCCATCAATCGGTACTTTACGAATCTCATGGATAGGACATTTTTTAGCGTCACTATCCGAAATAGGTTCGCTCATTTTTAAATCTTATAGCCATCACTTTAACTTTGCTAGGTTTTTACTAAATAATGGTGGCTCTACCTGCGGATTTGAGCCATTGGAAAAAGTAATTAAGAATTGACCTTTGCGGGTCTCGCTGCCTCATGCAAGGTATACCCGAGTAGTGCTGCAACCACCGCTGGCATAATCCACCAACCAGATATACCTGAGGCGTGGGTTGCTAAGAAGCCAAGTACTACGCCTGCTGCTACGCGCCAATCGTCTCCGATAATGAAGTCGTACCAAAAGAATAGGAAGCCGCCTACCCAGCGAATAGGTAGCGAGCTTTCTTTACTTGGTTCTGAGAAAGTTGGAAGGTTGAGTTTGCGAACTGGAAAGTTCTTAGCCTTTCTCACTTTCAAGAGTTCAATTAACCCAAATGAAACTAGCAAGACGAATGGAATGATTGCAAGGAGCGAGAGGTCTTTGTGCGGCCATTCGGCTCCAGCGCCTTCGGCTCCCCAGAAGATTCCAAAAGATGTCAACAAGGTTCCAACAACAAACTTCATTGTATTTTCTGGAACTCTAGAGAGTGGCTTATGAATTGCAAATCCTGCAATCGTAACGAGCACCACCGCAATTGCAGCCGCCCATATTGCTAACGAGAACGCTTGAGGATTTGAACCTTTTTGAATAATTCCAAATGTCACCACAATAAATACAACTTCAAGTCCTTCAAGGAGAACGCCTTTAAATGAGAGCGTGAATGCGTACCAATCTGAGACAGATAGTCGGGAAACCTTTGCTACTTTCTTAGCCGCTTCCACCTCTTCAAGATAAATTTTATCTTCATCATGCAAAGCCTTAAAGCCACTTGCTCGAAGAATTGCTTTACGTAACCACTGCATTCCAAAGACAAGAAGTAATCCACCTACCGCTAACCGCAATGTATTCTTTGGAAGGTTCTCAATACTTGGGCCCAGAATTACAATTAAGCCGGCAAGCACAATCAGGCCAGAGATAACTCCCTGAAATGTCGATCTCCAATCGCGCGAAGTACCTGCCGCAAGAATAATTGTCACAGCCTCGACTGCTTCAACTGCACATGCAAGAAATACAGAAATAAATAGCGCAATATCATTACCGCTGAGTGAATGAATCATGGATCTCTCTCTTTACTTAGTCTCGACTGGAAATGCGATACATCGATCTGGGTCAATTGACACAGAAATTCTGCCACCACGTGGGTGAGATACGGTGTCAAAAACTCCACTTAGGGAACCATATTTTGTATCGATTGCATGTTCGTAGCCGCGGCCTCTATATGCAACATCTTTAATGGTCGCTGCGAGTTGATTATTCGAGTCTTTCTTAAAACTTGTGGCAGCCGGTCGGATTAAAATATCAACGCTCTGTCCAACTTGCACTCCAACTGTGTGGCGAACTTTTAACTCATCCTCGCCTAGAGAAACTATACAGCTGGTCTTAGAGACTCGCTTCACTTTTCCAGTGAATGTTCCTGCAATCCCAGTGAAGTTAGCGACAAAGCGATTAAGGGGGCGTTCATATATTTCTTCTGGCAGATCTACTTGTTCAAGTTTGCCGTGATTGATAACGCCAATTTTATCTGCGAGTGCAAATGCTTCTGATTGATCATGTGTAATGTAAAGCGCTGTCGCGCCAATTTCGCGTGTAAGCGTAGAAATTTCAATCCGTAGTCGCTCTCGTAAATCTGCGTCAAGGTTTGAGAGAGGTTCGTCAAAGAGCAATAGAGCAGGGTCTGCAACGATCGCACGAGCAAGTGCCACGCGCTGCTGTTCTCCACCAGAAAGCTCGTGAGGATAATTCTTTCCCTTCGTAGCCAAGCCAACTCTTTCTAGCGCTGTATCAACCTTCTGCTTTGAAATATCTTTAGCCAATTTTCTCCGCTGCAGTGCATATTCAACATTTTCAAAGGCGCTTAAATGAGGCCATAAGGCGTAATCTTGAAAGACCATGCCAAGATTTCGTTTTTCAGGGGCAACGTTTATCGGGCCTTTGTTAACTTGAAGTGTGTCTAAGAAAATGGACCCGGTATCAATCTTTTCGATTCCCGCGAGGGACCTAATGAGCGTTGACTTACCTGAACCTGAAGGCCCAAGTAGAACCATGAACTGTCCCGGTTCAATCCTCAGGGAAAGGCCATCGAGAGCTGCGAGTGAGCCGTAATTCTTTCGAGCACCTTCAATCTTTACTTGGTGACCATTACTCATGAGCGTGCTCTCCCTAACTGTTTCCATCCGACTGGTGCCAGTTTTTCATACAATCCAAATGCAACTGCTACCACGATAAGTGCCGAGATGATTGCAAAGACTTCCATCGCGGTTCCCCCTCCAAAATCATAATTTCCCAAAGCGTGGTCGATACCAACAGCTAGTGGTGCATGTCCTGGAGGGAAGAGAATTTGGCTAACAGGTAGTTCTAGCAGCGTTCCGCAATATGTAAGGCACCATGCAGCGAGTAGCGGTCGTGAAATCAATGGAAGCACAACCGTCAACCATGTCTTAATTCCATTTGAGCCATGAACCCGACAAGCTTCAGAAAGAGATTCTTGGAATTGGTTCATATTTCCGACAAGGGATCGCGTCGTTGATGGAAGCGCAGTTGCGATGTATGCGAGTACCAAGAGAGCAACCGTTCCATATAAATGGAAGCCGTACCTTTGTGCGAGTGGCAAGTTGTAAGCAAAGATATAACCAATTGCAAAGACGATGCCAGGTAGTCCGACAGCTGCAAGTAGAAAGAAGTCAAGGAACTTCTTTCCAGCCCCATTCTTGGTTGAAACCAACATACGCGATGAAATTGCTGCCAATACGACCGCCACTGATGCAGTTATCAAAGCCGCTTCCGCTGAGAATAGAAGTGGGCTACGAAGTAATGGACTCTTGATAACGCGAATGTAATTGTCAAAGTTAATTTGGTAGTTAGAGATGACGGTTCCAAGACCTTGAATCATGGATGCTGAAATAGCGCCAAATACCGGCACTCCGAGGGTAAGGATAAGAAGTATATAAATTGCCGAGTTTGAGGTAACCGAACCTAGGGGAGATAATTTCTGTCGAGTAATAGGCCGTGTTCGACCGCTCAAAACTCGGAAGGAGCGTCCCCGCAGTGCGCGAGATTGGGCAAGTAGTGCAACCACAATAAGCATCAGAAGAATAATTGAGATTGCCGCGCACAATGGAAAGGAAACTGGAAGTGACATTACTGACTTATAGAGAGTAAATGTTGCTACCGAATATCGACCAGGAGAAGAAAGTTGTGATGCAACACCAAAGTCACTGATGCTTTCGGCAAAAACAATTGCGATTCCTGACCAAAGAGCTGGAAGGAGTAGCGTGCTCATCATCTTAAATGCAGCGATTCGAGAACCGCCGTGCACGCGAACTGCTTGTTCGAATTCTTCGCCAAGGCCACGCATTGCATTGGAGATCACAAGATAAGCGAAGGGAATTCCTTTGAAGGTAAGAATCATCGCTATACCAACGGGTCCATAAAGTAAATCACGTACAAATGGCAAATCAATTCCCGCAATATTGAGTACACCAGCTCGTTCGAATATGCGTTCCCAGCCCAAAGCAATCAAATACGACGGGGCCAAAAGTAGTGCAAAGATTGCAAGGTTCCAAACTTTGCGCGCTGCCGAATTTGTGCGAAGCACAATCCACGCAACTCCTAGCGCGATCACTGTTGCAAGAATTGATGAAACCACACCCATTACAAATGAATGCCAAATCGATCGCATAAAATACGGATCCGCTGCGGCTTTAAAACTATTGAAGGTAAACCATTCTGGGCCCTGATCAAGAAGCTTGGGACTAAAAGCTACTGCGAGAAAGAGGATGATCGGTAGAACTAAAATACTGACGATAACTAACCAGAAGATGGTCATCGGCGAAATCTTTGTTCGAACAAAAAGTAGAGCCCTCGAAGAGAATGAATATCTCGAAGGCTCTACTTTTGGCACTAAGTGTCTCTCGAAATTTCGCGGTTAAGCGATATTCTTTGTGAACCAGTCCTGTACTTCACCCTGAATAGTTGCGTACTTGTATGGGTCCACAACCTGAATCAGACCTGATGCAAATGAGGGCATTGTTGTGGTTGCCGCGGCTGGAAAAGTGCTGTTCAGTGTTGGCCAGAAGAGTGAATCTCCAGTATTTGACTTGATCATTATCTGTACTGCCTCTGAGGACATTACGAAGTCGACAAACTTCTTTGCTGCATCCTGCTGGAAAGCTGAGGCTTTTCCATCGATTGCAAGACATGAAGGAAGAACTGTTGTCTTCTGAAGATAGGTCACTGCTGGTCTGAGGCCAGCAACTGGTGATGCCTTGTATTTAACTACTTCTGTAATTGCCGCAGATGACTGAACGAGACCGACATTGATGACGCCTGTGTTCAGCGCAGCAAGTGTCTTTGAGTTTTTATCAAATGCACGCAAACCATTTGCTTTGAGATTTTTTAGGTAAGTCTTCATTGCATCTTCGCCACCGAGTTGTTCAATGAGACCTGCAATGAATGGGTATGTTGGACCCGAAACAGATGGGTTATTCATGCCTACCTGGTTCTTGAAATCGGCAGAAGCAAGATCATCCCATGAGGTCGGCTTGCGAACCTTTGCAGAGTTGTATACAACTCCAACCATCTCTGTGAAACCTGGAACCTGGTACGCACCAGTCTTTGGAGCCAACTTGGCTCCGATTGCATTCAGGCGTATGCCTTTTGGCTTGTAGTGCAAGAGTTGTTTATCAAGATCGAATGCAGCGCATGGTTCTGCACCGTCTGCCCAATATGCACCCCACTGTGGGTTGTTCTTCTCAGCTGTAATCTTTGCAAGAAGTGGTCCTGTTGAAAGCGCTGTGACGTTTACCGGAATTCCCGTCTTAGCAGTGAATGCCGTTGCGACGTCTGTTGAATAATCGAGTGCTGCGTAAAGTTGGAGTGCATCAGCGGCATGAGCCACTGGTGTAAATGATCCTGCAAGAACCGTTGCAATCGCAACGCCTGCAAGTGAGATTTTCGGTGAAAGTTTCAAAATTGCTCCTAGGGATTGAGTCCGGAATTAACCATTTTCCGCAGAAAATAGTTGTGGCTGATTACAAGTTATGGGTGGATAGGTAAAGGCGTGGTGAACAAACAGATAACCCTTTAGTCACATTCGACAAGATCTCAGCAATCAATCAAGTTCAAAACCAAATATTGATGTACTCAATAATGGTGGCGGGTGAAGGATTTGAACCTTCGAAGGCAGAGCCGGGGGATTTACAGTCCCCTCCCATTGGCCGCTCGGGCAACCCGTGAAGGTTTCTCGCTCAATTATCCTCGAGAATATGCCCCGTATCTCAGGATATATTTTGTGAAAGTTGGCATAGCTATTATCCAAAGGCTGCAAAAACTTATAAAAAAATGTTGTGCTAGACCACTCGATTGATTTTGGAGAATTAAATGGAGGGTGAATACACCGAACCCAACCCAAATAACTAAAAATATTGCTGGTAGTAGATGTTCAACAGACTTAGTAGTTCTATTGATTGAATAAACTACTAACCAAATTGCAACAATACTGGTAGTTAGTCCAGCAATCGATCCGATACTAATAATTCCGTGAATGATGAAATATGGGTTATGTAACGGTGGCAGACAATTTGATTCGCCTTCAAGACAGTTAAGCGGCAATATCGCATCAAGCGCCGTGAGAACACCAAATATGGCTGTGCTATAAATAGCAATAGATATCAGTCGAGGGCTTTTCGAACCAAAACCCTTCTGCATTATCTGAATTAGTTTCCAGCACCCAGTCACAGTAAAGAATCCACTAGCAATATCCATTGCGATAAAGACCCAATTGAATGGTTGGTTTGAAGCTCCCAACTCACTCGCTAACCGATGAGCTACAAACGGGTTAAGCCAAAATCCAAGCGGCCACGACGAATAAAAAAAGCCCCCAAGAATCATCCACACATTTGGATTTGATTTGTTAAAAATCTGCCGCACATACGTGATTCTAACTGGTGGCTTGGTTGAGCATTTATGCGCTCAAGGCTGATCGGATCTATTGGAATTTCCAGAAACACCTTGGCATTAAAACTGGTGGC
>CAILBF010000109.1 GCA_903832395.1 uncultured Actinomycetes bacterium
CTTCCCTAAGTGGTCTAAAACCGTCTCAAATTTGGGCTGAACCGGAGAAATCCACGTAATGCGTTCATCTCTTGAAAACCATGTCTCCTGGCGGCGCGCATATTGACGCGTTGCACGTTTTGTATCTTCGCGTGCCTCATCTTCGCTCATGAGAGAGTTTCTATAAGCGAGTATCTGCGAATAACCCAAAGCAAGTTGCGCCGTGCGCCCCATTGTTATTCCCTGCTCTAAGAGGTGATCAACCTCTGCAACAAATCCCGCTTCCCACATGTGATCAACTCGCTCACTTATTCGTACATCTAAACTCGCTCGATCCATTACTAAACCAAATTGTCTGGCATCTGGGTATCTCGAGCTAGCTTCACGCGGAAGATTGGCAGTAAATGGCTTGCCAGTAATTTCAATTACTTCAAGAGCTCGAATTACTCGACGGGCATTTGCTCGATCGATTGCAATGGCTGCAGCTGGATCCAATTTTTCTAGCCGTTCGAATAGTGCGTTTAAGCCAATACTCTCTAACTCTCTTTCTAGACTCTCGCGAACAGCTGGGTCGGTATCCGGAAAGTTGAGCTCATCTAAAATCGACTTAATATAGAGGCCCGTACCGCCAACAACAATGGCTTTCTTGCCACGCATTTCAATATCGGTGATTGCTGCACGTGCCGCACTTTGATACCAAGCGACGGTCGAGTCTTGATCAACCTCTAAAACATCCAGCAAATGATGAGTTATTCCTTCTCGCTCTTCAACTCTTAATTTGGCCGTGCCGATATCCATTCCACGGTAAATCTGCATCGAATCCGCATTCACGATTTCACCATCAAAGTGGTGTGCCAGAGCAATAGCTAACTCGCTCTTACCTGTTGCAGTGGCCCCGCAAACAACGATCAGACTCATTTAATAACTGTCGGCATTCCAAGCATGGTGGAAGTGCGTGAAACCTCTTTATTGCGCGCCTCATGAGCATCTCCGCCACGTGTTGGACGAACGCTTCCAGGTGTTCCAATTAAGTAGTGAGCCGAGCCTTCAGTTATAACAACTTCTACCTCATCCCCCGGACGAGCAGTTACAGAGTCATCAAAATGCACAAGACGAAAATCTTCGCTGCGACCAGTTAAGCGCGTTTTTGCACTATCGCGCCGGCCTTCGTAATCGCCAACTAATACTTTAAAGTTTTTACCAATAGCCTCTTGGTTAACTGAGTGAGAGATTAGTTGTTGATGATTGTGTAAGCGTGTGTACCTCTCGCCTACTACCTCTGGCGTGATTTGGTCAGGCATTGTCGCTGCCGGTGTTCCAGGGCGAATTGAGTATTGATATGTATACGCTGCAGCAAAACGCGCCTCTGTACATAGATCTAACGTAGCTTGAAAATCTGCCTCAGTCTCACCCGGAAAACCTACGATGATGTCGGTTGTAATCGAAGCATGTGGCATGGCAGTGCGCACGCGATCCAATATTCCTAAATATCTATCGGTGCGATATGAACGTCGCATTGTCTGCAAAATTGCGTTTGAGCCTGATTGCAAAGGCATATGTAGATGTGGCATTACATTTGGCGTTTGCGCCATGGCATCAATAACATCGTCGGTAAAATCGCGTGGATGCGGCGACATAAAACGCACACGCTCTAGACCTTCAACTTTTCCACAATCTCGAAGTAAATTTGCGAAAGCATGGCGATCACCGAAATCAACGCCATAAGCATTGACATTTTGGCCGAGCAGCGTAATTTCAATGACGCCTTGGTCTACGAGGGCACGCACTTCTGCCAGAATCTCCTTGGCCCCACGGTCCTTTTCAATTCCGCGTAAAGTCGGAACGATGCAAAAAGTGCAGGTGTTATTACATCCAACTGAGACCGAAACCCATGATGAGAATGCAGATAATCGCCTAGCCGGCAAAGTCGATGGAAAATGCTCCAAAGATTCAAGAATCTCAATTTGAGACTCCTCTTCAATCCGTGCGCGCTCAAGCAGAACTGGAAGTGAACCAACGTTATGTGTTCCAAAAACCACATCGACATACGGTGCCTTTTTCAAAATCGTGGCTTGGTCCTTCTGAGCTAAGCACCCACCGACTGCAATCTGCATCAATGGATTTAGTTTCTTGATCGGTGCCAGAAAAGAAAGGTTTCCATAGAGCTTGTTATCAGCATTTTCTCGAACTGCACATGTATTGAAAACTACGATGTCGGCCTGCTCGCCTTCGATGACGGGGATATATCCAGCCTCATCAAGTAAGCCCGCGATGCGTTCGGAGTCATGAACATTCATCTGACAGCCGTACGTTTCAACACTGTAGGTACGGTTCATGTGCCTATCGTAGAGCCTTAATTAGAGGTCAATAACTTCAATCTCAAAGGTTGAACGGTTCACAACTGCGCAGTGATGATTATCTAGGCTCTTCCAACCCGGCTGGTTCCATCCGCTTGAGGCAAAGAGGACACCTTCAGGGGTAGGCAAGTATTTAATCTCATAATAATCATCAGGGGCCCAGTCAGGCTTCTTCTGAGTGTTGTGCTCGCTCACCGTTACAAAGAAATCTCGGTTCATAAGCATGCAGTTTAAACTCGTAGTTTCTCCATGTTCTCTAATGATTTTTAAAGTGCTCTTAATTCCTTCAACTAAACCAACTTTTTCAATTTGCGTCATCAATAAATAAAAATATCGTTCGCTGTCGGTATCACCAATAATTATTGGGAGAAATTTAGGATCGATAAATGGAGCTATCGCATCGGGTGGAAAAATCGATCCATTGTGAATAAATGAATAATCGCCATACATAAATGGATGCGTATTGTTTTCGCTATTGGATAATCCCTTTGTAGCCCAACGAAGATGTAAAAGCGCTCCATCGGCGACATTTTTGGCGACAGTGTCATCGAAAGTACTGCTTTGTGCCGCGGCCTCAACTTTCTTCTCTAGAAGTGTATGGCTACCACTCTTATCAACCGTTGATAAGCCCCAACCATCGCAATGTTGCGAGGAAAGCGCGACAAAATCCGAAAAATGATTTCCGACGAGTGCTGGAAATGAGGTCTTACTTGGCGACACGTAGCCCATTAGGCGGCACATTTTCGCTAAAACCCCTTCCGCTTAAGTCACACTATGAGGTAGAAATGCTACACCCCAGAGCCTCAAGGAGGAGTACATCTTGACAATTTCAGATGCAGACGAAAAACGGTTAGCGGAATTAGGGTACAAACAGGAACTCAACCGTACCTGGTCGTCTTTTTCTAACTTCGCTATTTCATTTTCAATTATTTCAATCTTGGCTGGTTGCTTTACAACTTTTGCACAAGCATGGAATAACGGTGGCCCAGTAGCTATCTCAATTGGTTGGCCATTAATTTCAATATGTATTCTAATAATCGGTTTCTGTATGTCTGAGCTAGCATCTGCATACCCAACATCCGGCGGAATTTACTGGTGGGCTTCAAAGCTCGGCGGACCTAAAGCTGGCTTCTTCACGGGTTGGCTCAATTTGATCGGTCTTGTCTCAGTAACTGCCTCAGTCGGTTATGGCGTTACCGGTTTTATTAATGGCCTCATTGGTCTTTATTCACCAAGCTATCAAACGAGCTTTATGGGCGGCGACTACATTAAGCAGCAGTTTGTGCTCTTCCTCATTGTTATCGCATTTGCAACGTTGGTCAATGTTTAC
>CAILBF010000110.1 GCA_903832395.1 uncultured Actinomycetes bacterium
AGCCTTTGCCTAACACTCTCTCCATATATGCAATTACTCCTGAGCTCTACACCAAGTACACAGCGGCTGGCCTGCCAGATCTCGCTGGCGCACCTGCTGTATCTGGAGTTGGACATCAGTCCTTCACAGTGAAGCAGAGCATGACATGGGTTGCACTCATGGAAATTTCTGCTTATGCCCACCGAGTTCCATCAGCTCTAGTGGCGCAGAAGTACTTAGCTAAGACTCCGTATCTCAGCTCTGATCTGGATTTCAGACCAGGTGAATTGAAGTACGAGAAGTAAAAAGCAGTAAGGAATGGGGGCCTAGGCGACTAGGCCCCCATTTTTTTATCCCCGCTACCCTTAAGCCTTATGAAGATTGCAACTGCTGATGCGATGCATCAATTGGGCAGGAAAGTTGCAGCAGAATTTAAAGCTGGCGATCTCATCATTCTCGATGGTGCACTTGGCGCCGGTAAGACTGTCTTTGTCCAAGGCGTAGGCGATCACTTAGGACTGACTGAAATAACATCGCCCACATTTACGATCTCTCGCACACATCACTCAAGTCCGCCGCTGATTCATGTTGATGCCTATCGCCTCTTAATCAATGGAGCAGCCCGACTAGAACTCGATGATTTAGATCTTGATACTGAGCGCGAAAGCGCAATTACCATTATTGAATGGGGCGCCGATTTGGCGCCGGCTTTGAGTGATGAGTATTTACTTATCCGAATTGATCGCACCGATGAAGTTCGTGAAGTTAGTGCTGAAGCTTTCGGTCAACGCTGGCAAGGATTCACACTGTGACAATTTCGCTAGCAATTGATACTGCAACCTCACAAACGAGCGTGGCACTTGTCAGCGATGGCAAAGTTTTATGGCACAGCAGCCAAATTGGCGCAACAGATCATGGCTCGGTATTGCCACAGTTAGTTCAAACCGCACTTGGGTTTTCTGCTGAGATTGATCAAGTAGTTGTTGGCATGGGACCTGGACCATTTACTGGACTGCGAGTGGGAATCTCGTTTGCGCAGGCATTTGCTTGGGCTCGCAACATTCCATTAATTGGAATTTGTTCACTCGATGCAATCGCCCATGGAATCGAGATCGATGAATTTATTGTTGCAACTGATGCTCGTCGCAAAGAGGTCTATTGGGCAATCTATAAAAATGGTGAGCGAATCTCAGATTTAGCGGTGAGTAAGCCAGCGGAATTGGTCAGTGGTCTGCCCTTCTTCGGTGAAGGATCCCATCTCTACCAACTCTCGCAATCGCAAGAATTTCTCTATCCCGATCCAGTTGCTCTTGTTGCACTTTCGAGCAATCAGAAGTTGCATGTGAGTACACCGCTTTACTTGCGTCGCCCCGATGCACTTTCGATAAGTGAGCGAAGCTCATGATTACTTATCGCGCAATGAGTGCCTTAGACATTCCAGTTGTCGTAAGTCTGGAGCGAGCAATATTCAAAGTCGATCCATGGAGCGTTGCGCAATTTAAAGAGGAGATTGCTGCAGTGGGCAAGACTCGACATTACTTAGTTGCAGAGTCAGATAAAGAGATCGTTGCCTACGCCGGAGCCTGCGTTATTGCAAAGGGCGAAGTGGGCGATATTCACACTCTTGCGGTTATTCCAGAATTTCGTGGGCAGGGGATTGGTCGCCATCTGCTTAGCGAATTGATCACCTGGATCGAAGGTGAAGGTGCTCCTGCGGTGATGCTGGAGATGCGCACTGGCAATTTGGAAGCAGAGCCGCTCTATCGCTCCTTTGGTTTTGAATTTATCCGTACCCGCAAGAGTTACTACGCACCCGGCGTCGATGCAGTTGTTATGCGGAAAGATTTCACGGTGAGTGCATGAAATCTGAGGCGTTAGTTTTAGGAATCGAAACATCCTGCGACGAAACAGCAATTGGCATTGTCCGTGGCCGCACATTGCTGGCCAATGTCATCGCATCGAGCGTTGATGAACATGCCAGATTCGGTGGCGTTGTTCCTGAAGTGGCCAGCCGAGCGCACCTCGAAGCGATTATTCCAGCGCTAGATCGCGCAATCAAAGAAGCAAAGATTTCTTTTGCCGATCTCGATGCACTCGCAGTTACAGCAGGTCCTGGCTTAATTGGTGCACTACTTGTTGGAACATCAAGTGCAACAGGTCTTGTACTTGCTAGTGGCAAACCAATTTATGCCGTGAATCATTTAGCAGCACATGTGAGCGTTGATGCACTCACTCACGATGCGCCACTTCGTCCCACAATCGCACTCCTTGTCAGCGGTGGTCACTCGTCGCTGTTGAAGATCAACGACATCACTGGAAATATTGAGAAGTTAGGGCAGACCCTCGATGATGCCGCAGGTGAAGCCTTCGATAAAATTGCGCGCTTACTCGAACTTGGTTTTCCAGGTGGGCCAGCAATCGATGCACTCGCTAAGAGTGGCAAGAAAGATGCAATTGATTTTCCACGGGGCCTGACTCATGCAAAAGATAGCGAGAAACATTTATTTGATTTCTCATTCTCCGGACTTAAGACTGCAGTTGCTCGCTACATTGAAGCGACGCCAACTGCGAAGAAGAGCGATGTCGCTGCATCTTTCCAAGAAGCTGTTGTCGATGTTTTAATTTCTAAAGCACTCCTTGCTTGCACGCAGAGTGGAATTGATTCCTTGGTGATTGCCGGTGGAGTAGCGGCCAACTCTCGTCTGCGCGAAGTCGCCGCCGAGCGGGCAGCTAAGAGCGGCGTGGAGCTTCGAATCCCAGCCCCGCTTCTCTGTACCGATAACGGCGCCATGGTGGCCGCTTTGGGCTCGTTAATGGTGAGCGCTGGGGCAAGTGCTAGCACGATCGATTTCAGCGCAGATTCGGCTATGAGCGTGCTGGAAGTGGCCCGGTAAAGCATCAAATTGCCTCTTGGAATAGCCCGCCGTACTCTTAGCGTTAGCACTCGCAGCCTGAGTCTGCTAATTCAGGCTTACGAGGAAAATCACGAGAAGGAGATCACCATGGCCGTTGCCATTAAACCCCTAGAAGATCGCATCGTAGTTAAAGCCAGTGAGGCTGAAACAACTACTGCATCTGGTTTGGTTATTCCAGATACTGCGAAAGAGAAGCCACAAGAAGGCACAGTTATCGCAGTTGGCCCAGGTCGCTTTGATGATGGCGTTCGCGTTCCAATGGATGTCAAAGTTGGCGACGTAGTTTTGTACAGCAAATACGGCGGAACTGAAATCAAGCACGGCGGAGATGACCTATTGGTTCTTTCAGCTCGCGACATTCTCGCTGTAATCGAGAAGTAGATGGGAAAGTCCCTTCAATTCGACGACCACGCACGTCGTGCGATGGAACGTGGCGTCAATATTCTTGCCGACACAGTCAAGGTAACTCTTGGACCTAAGGGTCGCAATGTTGTTATCGCTAAATCTTTCGGCGCCCCAATCATTACAAATGATGGTGTGACAATTGCTAAAGAGATTGAACTCTCTGATCCAGTTGAAAACATGGGCGCTCAGTTAGTTAAAGAAGTTGCTACTAAGACGAACGATGTTGCCGGTGACGGAACAACAACTGCAACAGTCCTAGCCCAAGCTATGGTTAAAGAGGGAATCCGCAACTTAGCCGCTGGCGCACAGCCAATGGATATTAAAGCCGGAATCGAAGCTGCAGTTGCTGCAGTCTCTGAAAAACTTAGCGCGCAGGCAACTCCAGTAAGTGGCAAAGCACAGATTGCCGATGTCGCAACAATTTCAGCGCAAGATCGTGCGATCGGAGATTTAATCTCTGAGGCAATGGATCGCGTTGGTAAAGATGGCGTTATTACGGTTGAAGAAGCTTCAACTACTGGACTAGATCTCGAATTCACTGAGGGAATGCAGTTCGATAAGGGCTATATCTCGCCATACTTCGTGACCGATCAAGATCGTATGGAGGCAATCCTTGAAGATGCTTACGTACTTATCTCGGCCGGTAAAATCTCAGCCTTAGCTGAATTACTTCCAATTCTTGAAAAAGTTTCAGCTTCATCGAAGCCGCTTCTAATTATCGCCGAAGATATTGAGGGTGAAGCCCTTTCTACGTTGGTCGTTAACCGTATGCGTGGAGTCTTTGCATCAGCGGCCGTTAAGGCACCTGGCTTTGGTGATCGACGCAAAGCGATGTTGCAAGACATTGCGACGTTAACTGGAGGCCAAGTTATTTCAGCCGAGGTTGGAATGAAACTTGATGCCGTTACTTTGGAAGATCTCGGTCGCGCACGTCGCATCGTGGTCACAAAGGATGCAACAACAATCGTCGAGGGCGCCGGAGACAAGGCCGCAGTTGCGGGCCGCGTTAACGAGCTTCGTAAAGAGATTGAAAACTCAGACTCCTCATGGGATAAAGAGAAGTTGCAAGAGCGTGTAGCCAAGCTAGCTGGAGGCGTTTGCGTCATTAAAGTTGGTGCTCACACTGAGGTAGAGCTCAATGAGAAGAAGCACCGTCTTGAAGATGCAATCTCTGCAACACGCGCTGCAGTTGAAGAGGGAATCGTCGTTGGCGGAGGCGCTGCCCTAGTGCATGCAGCCGATGTTCTCGAAGGCGATCTTGGCTTCACTGGAGACAAGGCCGTTGGAGTTCGCTTAGTTCGCAAAGCTTGCGATGAGCCACTTCGTTGGATTGCAGAAAACGCTGGACTTGAAGGCTACGTAGTAGTTGCAAAAGTTCGTGCAATGAAAGATAACGAAGGCTTTAATGCTGCAACTGATGTTTATGGCGATCTTGCAAAAGATGGCGTCATTGATCCAGTTAAAGTAACGCGTTCAGCACTTGCTAATGCTGCATCGATTGCTGCAATGTTCATTACAACTGAAGCAGTTGTATTCGAACGTCCAGCCGATGCACCAGCTGATGCTGGCGGCAGTGGCCATTCACATGGTCCTGGTGGACATTCCCACTAATACAGTAATTAAGAAAACCCCCTACAGAATTAACTGTGGGGGGTTTTCCTATTATCTTACTCAGGAGGTGAGAAGAAAATTAAGAAGCATGCGATGCAGCGGGATTACTAACTCTTTCAATTATTGATAAACGATCATCCTCTGATAAGCCGCCCCAAATTCCGTAAGGCTCCTGCACTGCAAGTGCATGGCTTCGGCAGGCAATCAAAACTGGACATGAGGCACATATTGCTTTGGCGCTATTTTCGCGATTGCGCCGACGAGGTCCACGTTCGCCATCTGGATGAAAGAACATCTCGCTTGGAAGGTCACGGCAGGCACCTTTTTGCTGCCACTCCCATTCATCGGCGATGGGGCGGGGTAGTCGTGATAGTTCGGCCATGGGTTAACCATACAACCGAGTCATAAGTTGTTCAAGTCAACCTCCCAAACTCTCTACTTTGGAGTGGTGGCATCGCTCACTTGCGGCAAGGATAAGCACATGCAGAACGAGGGAGAGCTCCTAACTGTCGCCGCCGTTGCGCGCCGATTAGGGGTAGCCCCCGCGACTTTGCGCACATGGGATCGCCGATATGGATTGGGACCATCGACTCATGATGCGGGAACGCATCGGCGATATGACGCGTTAGATGTTGCCAAATTAATGTTGATGCGCAGGTTGATTGCAACGGGTGTTTCTCCGAATGAAGCCGCAGAAACTGCCAAATGCCTTACAGGTGAAATCCAAGTTAAGAGTTATGAGTATGAGTTTGAATCGCGCGGCGACCTTGTTGTCGCGATATTTAACGCTGCACAGAAGTTTGATTCTGCTTTCATCGAAACTGAACTGCGAAAAGAGTTAGAACAAAATGGCATCATAAAAGCCTGGACTGAAGTCATTGCTCCAGTGCTGATTCTTGTAGGCAAAATTTGGGAAGATACCGGCAGAGGAGTTGATGTTGAACATTTACTTACCGATGCAGTTGTAAAAATTCTGAACGAATCAAGCACAATAGTTAGTGCCCCTGCAAATGCTCGGCCAGTAGTTCTTGCAGCAGTCGGGAAGGAGCTTCACTGCCTTGCCCTTACTGCATTGACTGCGGCCCTGGCAGAGCGGGGAATTCAAACGCACTCGTTAGGAGCTTTCACCCCCGTCGAGGCTTTACAGGAATTTGTAGCACGCACCGCACCCCCTGCCATTTTTCTGTGGGCATCACTTGAGGAAAATGCTGACCCAGATTTCTTCCGCACGTTACCGTCAGTTCGTCCAATGCCGCGGGTAATTCTTGGCGGACCTGGTTGGGAGCAGTGTGAGTACACCGGCATTGCCCGGGTTGAAGATTTAACACAGGCCTGCCTTGAGATAGAGCGTGCATTGGGCCTCTAAAGCCCCGATAGACTGCCCACCTTCACGAATTAGGAGGCGCAATGAGCGATAACGATAAAGTCGCGATGCTCGGCCTTACCTACGATGATGTCCTACTTTTGCCCGATGCCTCAGATGTTGTTCCCTCTGAAGTTGATACAACTACCCAGTTAACCCGCACGATTTCTATTGCCGTGCCATTGGTTTCTTCGGCAATGGATACGGTCACCGAATCGGCAATGGCAATCGCTATGGCTAAGGCCGGCGGAATTGGAATTATCCACCGAAATCTGCCAATCGCCGATCAAGTTACCCATGTTAAATTAGTTAAAAATGTTGGACTTGCCGGTGCGGCCGTTGGCGTTGGTGATGATGGCTTTGCCCGCGCACAAGCCCTTATTGAAGCCGGAGTTGATGTTGTAGTTGTTGATACAGCACATGGACATCACCGCGCAGTCCTCGATGCGATTGCACGAATTAAAAAGTTTTCACCAACAACACAGATTATTGGTGGCAATATTGCAACACGTGCAGGTGCACAAGCCCTCATTAATGCCGGGGCTGATGCAGTAAAAGTTGGAGTAGGACCAGGATCTATTTGTACAACACGCGTAGTTGCCGGTGTCGGTGTTCCGCAGATAACAGCAATCATGGAAGCGGCTAAAGCGTGTAATAAAGCGGGGATTCCCTTAATCGCTGATGGCGGTTTGCAGTATTCAGGTGACATTGTTAAAGCAATTGTTGCTGGAGCCAACTCAGTGATGCTTGGTTCACTACTTGCAGGTTGCCAAGAAGCACCTGGAGAGCTCGTTGAAATTAACGGAATTATGTACAAGTCGTATCGCGGGATGGGTTCACTCGGTGCAATGCAATCGCGCGGAGAACAGAAGTCATATTCAAAAGATCGTTATATGCAGGACGATGTTTTATCCGAAGACAAGCTTGTCCCTGAAGGCATCGAGGGCAAAGTTGTTTTTCGCGGGAGTGTTGAAGATGTTGTTCACCAATTAGTCGGTGGGCTTCGCTCTGGGATGGGATATGCAGGGGCTCCCGATATTGAAACGCTTCGGCGCGAAGGTCGATTGATTCAAATAACTTCAGCAGGTTTGCAAGAGAGTCACCCGCACGATGTTGCCCATGTTGCCGATGCACCTAACTACCCAGCGAAAGGCCGCGAATGAGCGAGATTGAGATTGCACCTGGAAAGCGGGCCAGAAGCGCGTATTCCTTCGACGATATTGCCATTGTTCCGAGCCGGCGAACACGCGACCCCGAAGAAGTCTCAACTTCATGGCAGATAGATGCTTATAAATTTGGTCTACCAATGCTGGCAGCTCCGATGGACTCTGTTGTCTCCCCTGAAACTGCCATTGAAATAGGTCGCCTAGGTGGTCTCGGTGTTCTAAACCTTGAAGGTCTGTGGACACGGTATGAAGATCCGC
Organism: uncultured Actinomycetes bacterium; assembly: GCA_903832395.1. Lineage (GTDB taxonomy): Bacteria > Actinomycetota > Actinomycetes > Nanopelagicales > Nanopelagicaceae > Planktophila. The sequence goes on from CAILBF010000110.1 coordinate 7,698, forward strand.
GAATTCCTTTGGGTGAAATCGCATCAATGCCCGACAAGCATGCAACTCAGCGCATGCAAGAGATTTATACTGAACCAATTAAGCCAGAGCTAATCAAGGAACGAATCCAACAGATCCGTGATGCTGGAGTAACTGTTGCTGCATCACTATCGCCTGCCCGAACCGTTCAACTTCACAAAGCTGTTATCGATGCCGGCGTAGATATCTTTGTTATCCGTGGAACCACTGTTAGCGCTGAACACGTAGCTGCTGAGACTGAGGCGCTGAATTTAAAGAAGTTTATTTATGAACTTGATGTTCCAGTCATCGTGGGTGGTGTTGCAACTGCAACTGCCGCTCTTCACTTAATGCGCGCAGGTGCTGCGGGCGTACTGGTTGGCTTTGGTGGCGGAGCTACACATACAACTCGCAAAGTTTTAGGTATTGAAGTTCCAATGGCATCGGCCGTTGCCGAAGTTGCTTCCGCCCGTCGTGAATATTTAGATGAGTCCGGTGGACGCTATGTTCATGTCATCGCAGATGGCGCCGTTGGTCGAAGCGGTGACATTGCAAAAGCAATTGCATGTGGCGCAGATGCCGTGATGATGGGTTCACCTCTTGCAAAAGCAACACAAGCACCAGGTCTGGGTTGGCACTGGGGCTCAGAGGCTCATCATCAAGTTTTACCCCGAGGCGAACGTGTTGCCGTTGGAACCGTTGGAACGCTCGAAGAGATTTTGCTTGGACCTTCACACACATCTGACGGTTCGATGAATTTATTTGGCGCACTTCGCCGCGCAATGGCTACGTGCGGATACTCCGATGTTAAAGAGTTCCAGCGCGTAGAGGTGCTTATTCACCGTGCCTAATGATCGCGGCGTACTTGTAGTCGATTTTGGGGCGCAGTATGCCCAGTTGATTGCTCGTCGTGTGCGCGAGGCCAATGTGTACAGTGAAATCGTTCCATCGACCATAACCGCTGCACAAGTACGTGAAAAGAATCCGTCGGCGATTATTTTATCCGGCGGACCATCGAGTGTTTATGCCGAGAATGCACCAACTTTTGATGCGGCAATTCTTGGACTTGGAATCCCAACTTTCGGAATCTGTTATGGATTTCAAGTGATGGCCGCTGCCCTCGGCGGCGTCGTTAGCCAGACTGGTAAATCTGAGTTTGGGCGCACCGAAGCGAATATTTCAACAACGACAAAACTATTTTCGAAACTTCCAGCTATGCAGAAGGTTTGGATGTCACACGGTGATGCTGTAACAACTGCGCCAACAAATTTCACTATCTGCGCTACAACTGCAGACACTCCCATCGCAGCTTTTGAGAATGAAAGTGCACAGTTAGCTGGAGTTCAATTTCATCCAGAGGTATTGCACTCTGAGTATGGTCAAGCCATATTGCAGAATTGGTTAGTCAATATCGCGAAGTGCGATGCCACTTGGACAACTGGCAATATTGCCGCGACCGAAGTCGCTAAAGCGAAAGAGATAATCGGTAGTAAAAGAGTTATTTGTGGACTATCTGGTGGAGTTGATTCGGCCGTTGCTGCAGCAATTATTCAGCGAGCAGTGGGCGATCAATTAACCTGCGTCTTCGTTGATCACGGTTTACTTCGTCAAGGTGAGGCCGAGCAAGTAGAACGTGATTTTGTGGCATCTACTGGCGTTAATTTAGTTGTGGTCGATGCTAAAGAGGTTTTCCTGACGGCACTCAAAGGTGTCATTGATCCAGAGGAAAAACGTAAGATAATCGGTCGCGAATTTATCCGTGCCTTTGAAAAAGCTGCACGTGATATCGCCTCGGGCGGGGAAGTTAAATTCTTAGTGCAGGGCACGTTATATCCAGATGTAGTTGAGTCTGGTGGTGGCACTGGCACTGCAAATATTAAATCTCATCACAATGTGGGTGGCTTGCCAGATGATTTGAAGTTTTCGCTCATCGAGCCTTTGCGCACACTGTTTAAAGATGAAGTGCGCCACGTGGGTCTGGAACTCGGACTCCCAGAAGAGATTATTTGGCGCCAACCATTTCCAGGTCCAGGCCTTGGAATTCGTATCATCGGGGAAGTTACGCAGGAGCGCTTAGATCTCTTGCGTGAAGCCGATGCCATCGCCCGATTCGAACTCAAAGCCGCAGGGCTCGATCGCGACATCTGGCAGTGCCCAGTGGTCTTATTGGCCGATGTGCGCTCAGTGGGTGTGCAAGGCGATGGGCGTACATATGGCCACCCGATTGTTTTGCGACCAGTGTCTAGTGAAGATGCGATGACTGCAGATTGGTCGAGAGTTCCCTATGAAGTTCTTGAGAAGATCTCGACGCGCATTACAAATGAGGTACGCGAAGTCAATAGAGTCGTGTTAGATATAACCAGTAAACCACCCGGAACAATAGAATGGGAATAACCGTGAAGAAGTTTCTTTTTGCATGTATTTCAATAAGCCTGATCTCGGCGACGTCACTGAATGTCGCAACAGCTGCACAAAAAGCACCTGTAGTTAAATGCAGTGCGACTAAGGCTGTGGGGCATACTGCGAAGACTGTGGCTTTTACTCCAAAACTTCTTACTAAGTTTCCAAAGACATTTACGCTTGTGACTAACTGCGGAACTATCGTGATTACTACCGTTGGCAATAAGGCGCCATGGACTATGACCGAGTTGTCAGCGCTTGCAAAGGCGGGTTACTTCGATGGGTCTCTGTGTCATCGCTTAACAACTGCTGGAATATTTGTTTTGCAATGCGGAGATCCAACTGCCAGCGGTATGGGTGGCCCAGGATTTACATATCCAGATGAAAACCTTCCCGCAAATGCTGCAAATAACTACCCTGCAGGCACCGTTGCAATGGCTAACTCAGGCCCTGGTACAAACGGCAGCCAATTCTTCTTAGTTTTCGCCGACACAAGTCTTGGCGCTAACTACACAATCTGGGGAAAAATTACTAAGGGATTAGAGATCGTTCAAGCAATTGCTAAAGCTGGCGTTAAAGGTGGCGGCGGCGATGGAACACCAGCGACAACTATTGCCTTGACTAAGGTGAGCGTTAATTAATTTGTATTAACGATTTTAAAAGCTTCAGCGATACGACCCTCTGCAAATCCACCTGCTGCTGCATTTCGCTGACCCCATTCGCGAACCATTTTGTCTAGTTCGCTATTGTGAGCGGTCTGGGATGCATGCGCATGTAAAGCCTTCATTTTTAAATCAAAAGTATCGGTGATATCAACAAAGTGATCGGGAGTTGGGAATGCACTTACCCATACCTCTTTCACACGCCACGGTTGAAGACCTTCGTCATCAAGTAAGTCGGTAAAAGCAAATGGGTTACGAGCATCGGGATAGACCGCTTGTATTGCCGCTTCACCTGCAGCTAAGTGATCTGGATGGCTTGCACCAATGCGATCCCAGTTGCGCTCGGGACTTTGACAGACCATACGATCCGGTTGTGAGATACGAATCTGGCGAACTAAATCTTTACGCAGCCCAAGCGTTGCCTCAAGGTGGCCATCAACGTAGTTAAGGAAAGTAATGTCGGTGACACCAATTGCTGCACCTGCCGCGCGTTGTTCGCGTTGGCGGATTGCTGGCATCTCTTCCTTTGTATAGTCGGATTCCTCGCCACCTTGATCACCGTTAGTACAAAAGACGTAGGCGACTTCTATACCTTTTTTAACCCACTGGGCAATCGTTCCGGATGCACCAAAATCTGAATCATCTGGATGGGCACTTACGACCAAGACGCGCTTGATCTCGCTATCGGCAATCGGTTCCATCGCCGTAGCCTAATAGACTTAAGGACATGATGAGTCCTGAAAAATTGCTCTCAGAACTCAACCCCGCTCAAGCCGCGGCCGTGACGCATGCGGGTGGGCCGCTGCTGGTTGTCGCCGGTGCGGGCTCGGGCAAAACCCGTGTACTCACTCGACGCATCGCGTACTTAATGTCACGCCGGAACGTAGCTCCCTATCAAATTTTGGCAATTACATTTACGAATAAGGCCGCAGGCGAAATGAAAGCGCGAGTGGGCGAACTAGTTGGCCCAGTTGCCGCATCGATGTGGGTTTCGACTTTTCACTCAGCCTGCGTTCGAATTTTAAGACAGGAGGCGGTGAGACTTGGCTATAGCAACTCTTTTTCAATTTATGACTCAGCAGATTCACTCCGCCTGATTACTATTGTGGCCAAAGAGCTGAACTTAGATTCGAAGCGATACCCAGCCAGACAGTTTCAAGCGATGATTTCAAATGCGAAAAATGAACTCATGGGTCCGGCAGGTTATTTAAATGCATCCAGCAATGCGTTTGAAGCAGTTGTCGCCGATGTTTACAGTGTTTACCAAAATCGATTACAGCGCGCCAATGCAATGGATTTCGATGATTTAATTTTCAAGACGGTAGAAGTTTTGCAAAGATATCCCGAAGCTAAGGCCCGCTTTAGATCGCGTTTTCGCCACGTGCTAGTTGATGAGTATCAAGATACTAATCATGCTCAGTACATACTTGTTAAGGAGTTAGTCGGAACCGAGGCAGAGGGCATGCCACCAGCAGAACTATGCGTGGTTGGTGATGCCGATCAGTCAATCTATGGTTTTCGCGGTGCAACTATTCGCAATATTTTGCAGTTTGAACTCGACTATCCAAACGCTACGACAGTCCTGCTCGAGCAAAACTATCGATCAACACAAAACATTCTAAACGCCGCTAATGCAGTTATTACGAAGAATGTCAGCCGCAAGGAAAAGAACCTCTGGACTGACTCGGGGTCGGGAGCATTGCTGACCGGTTATGTCGCCGAGAATGAGCATGATGAGGCTAGGTTTATTGCCGAAGAGATTCGCCAACTGCAACGCGATGAAAAGTCACAACCCGGAGACACGGCGATTTTCTATCGTACGAATGCACAATCTCGCGTATTCGAAGAGGTATTCATGCGAAATGCGCTGCCTTATAAAGTTGTTGGCGGATTGCGGTTTTATGAACGCCGCGAAGTTAAGGATTTACTGGCATATTTGCGCGTCCTTGCAAACCTGGAAGACGAAATTTCACTTCGCCGTATTATCAACGTTCCAAAACGTGGCGTCGGTGATACTTCTTTAGATTACATTGACTTATTTGCACGCGAACAAGGAATCTCTTTTTGGCAAGGATTACTTCGTGCGTCGGAGGTTCCTGGATTGCCAGCTCGTGCAGCTCAATCGGTCAATGATTTCACTTCGATGATTAGCGCCCTCCACGTTTTAGTTGAAGCTAAAACCCGTCCTTCAGTCATCGTAGAAGCTGCTCTGGAGCAATCAGGCTTGCACAACGAGTTGGCGACAAGTACTGACCCTCAAGATGAAGTGAGAGTTGAAAACTTAAAAGAGCTCGTTGCCGTTTCTATGGAGTATGAAGAGCGTGACTTTGAAGAGTTAGTTGAAGATGAAGAAATTTCACTGGCCGGATTTTTAGAAAAGGTATCACTCGTTGCCGATGCCGACGAGATCCCTGAAGGCGAAGATCACGGGGGAGTCGTCACAATGATGACTTTGCATACGGCTAAAGGTCTTGAGTTTCCGACGGTGTTTCTCACAGGAATGGAAGATGGAATATTTCCGCACTCACGAACTCTGGGCGAGAAAGATGAAGTGGAAGAAGAGCGTCGCCTTGCGTATGTGGGTTTAACGCGCGCGCGTGAACGGCTCTATATTTCGCGCGCAGAGTATCGCTCCACGTGGGGTGCGCCGAATTACAATCCGCCATCGCGTTTCTTAGATGAAATCCCAGAGGATGTAATCCAATGGCGCAATGAATCATCACCATCACTGTCACCTTCGTTAATAAAACGTTCACGAGTTGCAACTACTCCGCCTCCCAGAGCGACTGGCAAAAAGAGCACTGCAATTGAACTGGCCGTTGGCGAGCGTGTGTCACATGACACATTCGGTTTGGGCACCGTAGTGTCGGTGGCTGGCGAAGGAGATAAGGCCGAAGCAACGATTAAGTTTGGCCAGTATGGTGAGAAGCGTTTGCTGCTGCGCTATGCACCCGTTGAGAAGCTCTAGGATTGCCCCCTAATCATGATGTGGAGTACCAGTGGATCTCTTTGAATATCAGGCACGCGACTTATTTGAAAAGCATGGAGTTCCAGTGTTGGCCGCAGGGATTGCCACGACAGCCGATGAAGCTGAAGCTGTAGCAACGCACATTGGCGGCAAAGTCGTCGTAAAGGCACAAGTCAAAGTTGGCGGCCGCGGAAAAGCTGGCGGCGTCAAACTTGCAGAGAATGCCGCCGATGCGCGTGAAAAAGCCAGTGCAATTCTTGGAATGGACATTAAAGGTCACATAGTTCGTACCGTCATGATTGCAGCAGCTGCGCCTATTGAATCTGAATATTATTTAGCAATTCTTCTCGATCGCTCAAACCGAACTTTCCTAGTTATGGCATCGGTTTCAGGTGGAATGGATATCGAAGAAGTCGCACACACCGCCCCCGAAAAATTAGCCAGGATTGCAGTCTCTGCCGTAGACGGTATTAGTGCAACTAAAGCTAAAGAGATTATTGCTGCAGCAAACTTTCCACTAGATGTTGCAGACCAAGTTGCCGACGTCTTATTAAAGCTCTGGGAGGTTTTCCAGTCAGAGGATGCAACGCTAGTTGAAGTAAACCCACTGGTTAAAACTAAAGATGGCAAAGTAATTGCCCTTGATGGAAAAATCACGTTAGATGATAATGCTGAATTCCGCCAACCAGGACATGCCGCCCTCGTTGATCATGCCGCTACAAATGCGCTAGAAGCTGCGGCTAAGGAAAAAGATTTGAACTATGTGAAGTTAGATGGCGAAGTTGGAATTATTGGAAATGGTGCCGGCTTGGTTATGAGCACACTTGATGTGGTTGCCTATGCCGGTCAAAAGCATGGCGGAGTGCGACCAGCTAACTTTTTAGATATTGGCGGAGGTGCATCGGCACAGATAATGGCCGATGGTTTATCAATTATTCTTGGCGATAGCGATGTTAAAAGCGTATTCGTCAATGTCTTTGGTGGCATAACTTCATGTGATGCCGTTGCAACTGGGATTGTTCAAGCCCTCGAACTGCTGGGAGCAAAGGCAACTAAACCCATTGTTGTGCGTTTAGATGGAAATAACGTTGTCGAAGGACGGGCAATTTTGGCCAAAGCGGCACACCCGCTAATCGAACAGGCCGACACGATGGATGGAGCAGCAAACCGTGCTGCAGAGTTGGCGGCTAAGTAAATGGCAATCTTTTTAGATGAAAAATCCGTTGTAATCGTACAAGGTATGACCGGTTCTGAAGGCACGAAGCACACTCGACGCATGTTGGCCTCTGGAACAAAAATTGTTGGTGGAGTAACTCCAGGCAAGGGTGGACAAGTTGTAGATATCGACGGTCATCAACTTCCAGTTTTTAACACTGTGGCTGAGGCCATGAGTGCAACTGGCGCGAATGCCTCAGTTGTCTTTGTTCCACCTAAGTTCGCTAAAGCGGCAGTAATCGATGCAATCGATGCGGCGATGCCGTTGGTTGTTGTTATTACTGAGGGAATTCCAATCCATGATTCTGCAAGTTTTTACGCATATTCAGTGATTAAAGGAACGACGCGCATCATCGGCCCAAACTGCCCAGGATTAATTAGTCCCGGCAAATCTAACATTGGCATTATTCCCGCAGATATTACGGGTGCCGGTCCAATTGGATTAGTGTCAAAGTCTGGAACTCTCACGTATCAAATGATGTATGAACTCCGCGATATTGGCTTTAGTACCGCAATTGGAATCGGTGGAGATCCGGTTATCGGAACTACACACATTGACGCACTTCGTGCTTTCCAAGATGATCCAGAGACAACGGCAATCGTCATGATCGGTGAAATTGGCGGAGATGCTGAAGAGCGCGCTGCGGCATTTATTGCAGAGTATGTAACTAAGCCGGTAGTTGGATATGTTGCCGGATTCACCGCACCTGAAGGAAAGACTATGGGCCATGCCGGCGCAATCGTTTCCGGTTCATCTGGCACAGCACAGGGAAAGAAAGATGCTCTGGAAGCTGCTGGCGTTAAGGTCGGGCAAACTCCGAGTGAAACTGCGCAACTACTGCGCGATATTTTAGGGCGCTAAAAAAAGTGTTCGGGCGCGTACTTGGGGTCACACTGACTCAAGTGCTGCGCAGCGTTGCGCTAGTCCTACTCCCCACTTCATTTATTGCTTTACTTGCGTGGGCGACAGCGGGAAGTGCAACGGGTAATACTGGCGATCCTTTGCGCGCAGCTCTCTGGATTTGGCTAGGCGCTCACCAAATTCCCTTTTCATTGGCGCTTCCACCCTCAAATGCCGCTGGCTTCCTCTCCTATTTACCTCTCGGGGCACTTGTCCTTCCGGTTTTCGCTATTCGAAATGGAGTGAAACGCATCATTGATCGTCTTGATGATGACGCCTCTCTCATTCCTTTAGCACGCATCCTTTTTGCCGTTCTCTATACCGGCATTGGCACTTTATTCGCTTATTTCAGTGCAACTAGTGCAGTAAAACCAGTGTGGTATTTAACTCCGGTTTTTCTACTTCCAATAACATTAGTGAGCGCAGCAACGGTTGGCAGACGTCTAGCTTTCGGACAGGCGATTTTTTTTAGTTCTAGAGTAATCGCATTAATTGTAGGTGTAGCTTCCTTAGTTTTTGGAACGCTACTTTTAATCAACATTTCTACGGTCAGAGATTTGAGTTTAGTACTTGAGCCTGGAATCTTCGGTGGGCTCTTGTTATTACTTCTTAACATCCTTTACATCCCAAACGCCATCGTTGCTACCCTTGGATATTTTTCGGGAACTGGCTTTGCAATAGGTTCCGGTTCGATTGTTTCACCGTGGAGTTTTCACTTGCATTCAATTCCAGCTTTTCCACTTCTAGGCGCCTTACCAAATGGAACTTCACATTTTGCAATTCTTGGATCATTGCTTGTGATTCTGGCAGGTGCACTCTTGGCGAGTTGGACCATTGCACTTAATACACGCGTTCTCATTGAATCGCTCTTAGCATCGGTAATAATGATTGCAATAATTGCATATGCGGGAAGTGGTGCGTTAATTACGGATGCAATGTCTGCAATTGGAGTCTCGCCGTGGAAATTCACGCTTAGCGTCAGCTGCGAACTAATGTTTGGCGCCGTACTTGCAATCTATGTACCGCGCATTGGAAGACGGTAATGCCGCACCGCATCGTGATTTTAGCTTCCGGCTCTGGAACCCTTGCTCAATCAATCATTGATGCCGATAGTTTAGATATCGATATTGTGGCGATTATTAGCGACCAAGTTGATGCGTCAGTTCTGGCACGTGCAGATGCATCGGGAATTGCAACCGCAGTAATTCCAGTTGCCAGTTCACGCGACGCTTGGAATCTGCAGATCATCGAAAAGGTTGCCGCCTATAAACCAGATTTAGTAGTCAGCGCTGGCTTTATGCGGATTCTGCCGCCTGATTTCGTGAATCGCTTTCCAACTATAAACAGCCATCCAGCGCTACTGCCAGATTTTCCAGGCGCACATGCCGTCCGCGACGCTCTGGCTGCGGGAGTTTCCGTTACGGGCACCACGGTTCATTGGGTTGATGACGGCATCGATACGGGACCGATCATTACCCAGATGCAGGTTCCAGTTCTCCCAGGTGATGATGAAGCTAGCCTTCATGAGAGAATTAAGAAAGTAGAACGCGGTCTCATAGTTGCGACCATTGCTTTGATTCTTCCATCACTGGAGCCACATGTCTGAACGTAAAACTATTCGCCGAGCACTCGTGAGTGTGTATGACAAATCACGGCTGTTGGAAATTGGAAAAGCTCTCGATGACGCTGGAGTAGAGATTCTTTCGACTGGATCAACGGCCTCGCAGTTAGCAAACGCTGGAATTCCTGTGACAGAAGTAAGTACGTACACCGGTTTTCCAGAGATTATGGGCGGACGAGTAAAGACTTTGCATCCACGCGTGCATTCTGGAATCTTGGCCGATCAAAATAATCCAGAGCACTTGGCGGCAATTGCCGAGTTAGACATTGCTCCCTTTGACTTAGTAATTATCAATCTCTATCCCTTCGCAGCAACAATTGCATCAGGTGCTGATTTTGCTGAGTGCATTGAGCAGATAGATATCGGCGGACCTTCAATGTTGCGTGGCGCAGCTAAGAATCATGGCTCTGTTGCAGTCATCTCAAGCACGTCACAGTATGACGATTTGCTAGCTGCGATTAAAGCTGGCGGATTTACCCATTCAGAGCGACGCCAATTGGCCCTAGAAGTTTTTCGGACTACAGCGGAGTACGACTTAACAATTGCAACATGGTTGGCTCAGAGCGATGAGCTTCCTGATTGGTTCGGTCGCATTTGGCGACGCGAGAACTCGCTTCGCTATGGAGAGAATCCACACCAAAGCGCCGCAATATATTCAGGTGGGCCAAGCGGAATCGTTAACGCCGTGCAGTTACATGGCAAAGAAATGTCTTTTAATAACTACACCGATGCAGATGCGGCATGGCGCGCGGCTTTAGATCACAGTGACCCCTGTGTTGCCATTATTAAACATGCTAATCCCTGTGGCATCGCAACGGCTTCAGATATTTCAACTGCACATAAAAAAGCCCACGCATGCGATCCAGTTTCAGCCTTTGGCGGCGTTGTTGCAGCAAATCGTCAAGTGAGTCTTGCAATGGCCGAGCAGTTAACTGACATCTTTACTGAAGTTGTAATTGCTCCGAGTTATGAGGCTGGAGCCGTAGAACTTCTCTCCAAAAAGCCGGCTATTCGTATTCTGCAATGCGACGTTACAACTATCTCCGAGTTTGAAATGCGTCCAGTTTCAGGCGGCTTACTAATTCAAGAAACAGATTTAATTGATGCGCCGGGCGACTCACCGACGCAATGGAAGCAAGTTAGTGGGCAACCAGTCAGTGCCGAAGTTATGAAAGAACTTGAGTTTGCTTGGCGATCGGTTCGTGCAGTTAAAAGCAACGCGATTTTATTGAGCAGTAATGGCGCATCAGTTGGAATTGGTATGGGTCAAGTCAACCGTGTTGACTCTGCACGTTTAGCGGTGACGCGTGCAGGTGATCGAGTTGTCGGTTCAGTTGCAGCCAGTGATGCCTTTTTCCCATTTGCCGATGGCCTACAAATCTTGATTGACGCTGGAGTAAGCGCAGTAGTTCAACCTGGCGGAAGTATTCGAGATGAAGAGGTCATAGCAGCGGCTGTGAGTGCTGGCATTGCGATGTTTTTCACAGGAGTTCGTCATTTCTCCCACGC
>CAILBF010000111.1 GCA_903832395.1 uncultured Actinomycetes bacterium
CTGAATAAATGACAGTACGTCGCTCAGTTTTACCTAGCGGTCTGCGTATCGTTACTGAAGAAGTTACTTCGGTACGCAGCGCCGCGATTGGTATTTGGGTCAACGTTGGCTCAAGGGATGAGACCCCAGCAGTTGCTGGGGCTTCTCACTTCCTTGAGCATCTTTTATTTAAAGGAACTACTAGACGTACTGCCCTTGAGATCTCCTCATCCATCGAATCTGTGGGCGGAGAGATGAATGCATTTACATCCAAGGAGTACACGTGCTTTTACGCGCGTGTCATTGATACCGATTTACCAATGGCAATCGATGTTATTTCAGATCTGATTACATCCTCGGTTGTTACAGCCCTTGATGTTGATGCCGAGAGGAAAGTCGTTTTAGAAGAGATCGCAATGCGCGATGACGACCCTAGCGATTTAGTCCATGATTTATATGCAGAGACTTACTACGGCAATACGCCCCTAGGTCGACCAATTTTAGGAACTATCGACTCAATAAATAATATGTCGAGATCGAGCGTTTTTAACTATTACAAGAAGCGTTACTTGCCACAAGATTTAGTTGTCGCAGTGGCTGGAAATATTAACCATAAAAAAGTTGTACAAATGGTTGAGAAGGCGCTATCAGCCGATGGCTTCCTAGATGTCGCGGGAACGCCAGTGATTCGGGGAAACACTGCCGTTAAAAAACCTGCACAGCAACCCGTTGGTTTAATGACACGTCCAACTGAGCAAGCGCATATGTTTTACGGCATGGAGGGCGTTGCCCGCCATGATGATCGACGCTTTGCAATGGGAATTTTGGCATCAGCCCTTGGCGGCGGAATGTCTTCGAGGCTCTTCCAAGAGATTCGCGAAAAGCGTGGTCTTGCTTATTCGGTTTATGGATATGCCCAGCAATATGCTGGAAGCGGTCAGATTGGTTTTTATGCGGGATGTAAACCAGCAAAGGCCGTTGAAGTGTTAGAAATTATTCGCGAAACCTTAGCCGATGTGGCCGATAATGGAATGAACCATGAAGAGATTGAGCGGGCAAAGGGCGCAGTTCGAGGTTCATTGGTTTTAAGCCAAGAGGATTCAGGTTCGAGAATGAGTCGAATCGGTAAAAACGAGATTGTCTACGGACGCGTTATGGGCTTTGACGATATTTTGAAGGCGGTTTCACAGGTCAACGAGGCGGACATCCGTGAAATTGCCGGCGCCTTCCTGACTAAAACGCCTACGCTTGCACTTGTGGGTCCATTTAAAAACACCGCAAAATTTGAAAAGGTGATGAAATGATAAATGTTTCAGTAATAGGCGCAAAGGGCCGTATGGGCGCCGAAGTTGTAAAAGCCGTTGAGAATGAAGCGGGAATGTCATTGATCGCCGCCCTTGACTTGGGTGATTCGCTCGATCAACTAATTGATTCTGGAACACATGTCGTTGTTGATTTCACGACTCCCGATAGCGTGATGGCAAATTTAGATTTTCTCATTAATAATGGATTTAATGCAGTTGTTGGTACGACTGGTATTGATGACTCCAAGCTTGCAATAGTTAATGGTTGGCTTAAAGAAAATCCATCCGTTGGCGTTTTGATAGCACCCAACTTTGCAATTGGCGCGGTGTTAATGATGGAGTTTGCCGCTAAAGCTGCGCGCTACTTTGAATCGGCCGAGATAATTGAGCTGCACCACCCTGAAAAAGTCGATGCACCAAGTGGCACTGCAGCGCGCACCGCGCAGTTAATGAGTGATGCGCGTAAGTCGGCGGGATTGAAATCCATGCCAGATGCAACCTCTAAATCTCTTGATGGTGCACGCGGTTCAAAAGTGGGGGATGTCCCCATTCACTCGGTGCGCGCACGAGGTTTAGTTGCGCATCAAGAAGTCATTCTTGGTGGAATAGGAGAGACTCTGACAATTCGTCACGACTCGCTCGATCGCGAAAGTTTTATGCCTGGAGTTTTACTAGGTATAAGGAATGTAATTATTAATCCAGGGCTGACACACGGCCTTGATAAATTCATGTAAGGGAAAATCAATTGCCAAATAAGAAGATCACAATGTACAGCGCTGACTGGTGTGGAGATTGCCGTCGCTCTAAGCGTTTAATGGACGAGCTCAATGTTGTTTACACACTCATCGATATTGAAGCCGACCAAAAAGCTGCCGATAAAGTTATTGAGATTAACGGCGGAATGCGATCAATTCCAGTTATCATTTTCGCAGATGGCACTCACTTGACTGAGCCCTCCGATAAAGCTCTGAAGACAAAACTTCTCGAATTAAGTATTATCTAGCGCCACTTATAGATAGCTGCCGATGAAATGGCCGCTGATAAAACCACTACTGGGAACGGCGCCTTGAGTAGCAGAGCAATAATTGCAACGCCGACGCCTGCAAGGCGATGATCAATCATGAGCTTACTTTTTTCTGTAAACGTTTGAACCGCCACCAAGGCACTCAACAAAGCGATTGGTATGAGCAAATTGATTCGC
>CAILBF010000112.1 GCA_903832395.1 uncultured Actinomycetes bacterium
AGGAAGTCCCTTGCGGTGACGAATTCCCTGGTAGCTCTGGATTTCAACTTTGCGACGGATGTCGCCAGAAATTTCACGACGAAGGTCACCTTCGATTTTGAAGTTTGCTTCGATGTATTCGCGAAGTTTTGCAAGATCTGTTTCCTGCAAATCTTTAACGCGAATATCTGGACTAATGCCAGTTGCTGCTAATGTTTTTTGAGAACGGGTAAGACCCATTCCAAAAATATAAGTGAGTGCGACCTCTAAGCGCTTTTCGCGCGGAAGATCAACACCGACGAGACGTGCCATTTATCTACCTATCTGTATCCGGAGGTCCTCCGCATTACTGTTCTCTGGCCTACCGGACCAAAGGTCTTTTAGTTTCCTAAAAGTCGTAATACGAGTTAGTTAGTACTTAGCCTTGACGTTGCTTGTGACGAAGATTTTCGCAAATGACCATGACGCGACCCTTGCGGCGAATGACTTTGCACTTATCGCAAATCTTCTTAACGCTTGGATTAACCTTCATGTTTTTTTGCTCCTTCGTTACTTATAACGATAAATAATTCGACCTTTTGTAAGGTCATACGGACTCATTTCCACGATCACACGGTCAGCAGTCAAAATACGAATGTAGTTCTTTCGCATCTTTCCACTTATGTGAGCGAGGACTTTATGTCCATTAGTTAGTTCCACACGAAACATCGCGTTAGGTAGAGCTTCAGAAACGGTGCCTTCCATTTCGATGGCGCCATCTTTGCTAGCCAATCTGTACCCACAATTCTGTTTAAGCGTGAAACAAGCGAAGTTGTAGTTTAGAGGGCGGGCCCTGATAAGGGAAATCGAGGGTTTAGAACTACATCCGTGTAACTCAGGCCACAATGGCCAAGCGTGGACTTAGAGCTGATCTGAGATCTCAACCCCGAGAGAGGCGAGCTTTTCAAAGCCCCCATCAAGGGCCGTTAAAACAAAGGGTTTGCCATCTGGGCAGATTGCATAGGAGTGCTCGAAGTGGGAACCCCGAGATTTATCGACTGAGACAACGGTCCAATCATCACTTAAAACTTTTGTGCGATCTGACCCGCGCGTAATCATCGGTTCAATTGCTAGAGCTAAACCAGGGACGATTTCTGGGCCTTGGCCGGCTTTACCAAAGTTTAAAACATGTGGTTCTTGATGCATCTCAGTACCAATTCCATGTCCACCATATTCGCGCAAAATTCCATACTTGCCTTGTGAATTCGTGTACTGCTCAACTGCATAACCGATGTCAGTTAGTTTGGCGCCGTTTTTTCCGGCAGCGATTCCGCGCCACATTGACTCTTCGCAGACATCCATTAACTTTTGATCCTGCGGATCAACTTTTCCCACACCGATTGAGAATGCGGCATCACCATGCCAACCATCAATGATTGCACCGCAATCGATAGATACAACATCACCATCATTAATAACTCGGGGGCCAGGAATACCGTGAACGATTTCATCATTGACTGAAACGCAGATAACAGCTGGGAATCCGTGATAATTCAAGAAATTAGGTGTAGCTCCTGCGCGCTTGATGCTTGCTGCAGCAATTACATTTAGTGCATCAGTTGTCATGCCGGGCTTGATCGATGCCTTCAATAATTCAAGAGTCTGTCCAACTACCAAACCAGCACGGCGCATTATCTTTAACTGTTCAAGGGTTTTTATTTGTATTGCCATGCACTCAATTCCTTTATGAAACGCGGCTAAGAGCTGAAATCGCGTGTTCGGTAATCTCTTCAACTTTCCCAGTTGCACTAACGGTTATTAATAAACCCTCATTGCGGTAGAAAGAAATGATTGGCGCCGTTTGTTCTGCATATACCTCAAGGCGTCTAGCAATAACTTCCGCTTTGTCATCTTCGCGTTGGTAGACATCTCCACCACATAGTGGGCATTTATCTACGCCAACTGATGGCTGAAAACAATCTTTGCATGTACGACGACTAGAAAGGCGACCAATAATCTCTGCGTCATCGATCGATAGTTCAAGCACGGCAGTAAGTGGAGTGGCCTTCTCAGCTAAAATTGCACGCAGGACTTCAGCCTGTGCAACATTGCGTGGAAAACCATCGAGCAAAAATCCATTAGCAACATCATCGTGAGTTAAGCGATCCTTGACCATTTCATTTGTCACAGAATCAGCAACTAATTCACCGCGATCCATAAAGCTTTGTGCTTGCACACCAAGTGGCGTTCCAGCCTTTAGATTTGC
Organism: uncultured Actinomycetes bacterium; assembly: GCA_903832395.1. GTDB lineage: Bacteria > Actinomycetota > Actinomycetes > Nanopelagicales > Nanopelagicaceae > Planktophila. Next base: position 2,225 of record CAILBF010000112.1, read on the forward strand.
GCGGAAAATATCTCCAGTAGAAATATGTGGAATTGAATAATGCGCTGCTAGGAATTGAGCTTGTGTTCCCTTGCCAGCACCTGGTGGACCTACCAGGACCAAACGCATTACTTCAGGAATCCCTCATAGGAACGTTGCTGCAACTGTGACTCAATCTGCTTAGCAGTATCAAGACCTACACCAACAACAATCAAAATCGCAGTTCCACCAAATGGGAAGTTCTGGCTAGCACCAAAGAGCACAAGTGCTCCGATAGGTATAACTGCAACGAGTGCTAGATATAGCGAGCCAGGGGCAGTAATACGCGAGAGCACATACTGCAAATACTCAGAAGTTGGGCGTCCAGCACGAATTCCAGGTATAAATCCGCCGTACTTCTTCATGTTATCTGCAACCTCTTCTGGGTTGAAAGTGATTGCAACATAGAAGTAGGTAAAGAAGATAATAAGTAGCGCGTATGAAGCTACATAGATTGGGTGATCGCCCTTAACAAAGTTACGGCTAACCCACACTGCCCATGCTGACTGGCTATTGGTGAAGTTAACAATAAGAGAAGGGATATAAAGCAGAGATGAAGCGAAAATTACCGGGATTACGCCGGCCTGGTTAACTTTAATTGGAATATAGGTACTAGTTCCACCGTATGCCTGACGTCCAACCATGCGCTTTGCGTACTGCACCGGAATACGGCGCTGTGCCTGCTCGACGAAGACAACCGCGGCAACAACCAAGATTCCAACGGCCATTACAAATATAAATGCAAACAAACCCTTTTGAAGTTTGATTGACCATAGTTGACTTGGGAAACCTGCAGCGATAGATGTAAAGATCAAGATAGACATACCGTTACCAACACCGCGATCAGTGATGAGCTCACCGAGCCACATGATTACAGATGTTCCGGCAGTCATTACGAAAATCATTGTGACAATTCGTGCCCATGATGTATCGGGAATGATTGCCAGCGAACAGCCTGATATTAATCGACCTGGTGTACGTGCAACTGCAATCAAACCAGTTGATTGCAAGATTGCAAGACCAATAGTTAAGTAACGTGTGTACTGAGTTAGCTTTGCAGTTCCTGACTGACCCTCGTTCTTTAAAGTTTCAAAGCGAGGAATAACAACGGTCAACAACTGAATAATGATTGAGCTGGTGATGTAAGGCATGATTCCAAGTGCGAAAACTGAGAGCTTGATTAGCGCTCCACCACTGAAAAGGTTAATCAGACCAAAGAGCCCACCTGATTGCACAGTCTTTAAGCACTCTTGAACGTTTGCGTAGGAAACTCCAGGAGTTGGGACTACTGATCCGAAACGGAACAGACCCATAATTGAAAGAGTGAAGAAGATCTTCTTACGTAAATCAGGTGTCCTAAAGGCCATACTGAACGCTGAAAGCATTGATCTTCTCCACTATCTCGATAAATTAAAGAACGCTTGTTTTTCCGCCAGCAGCAGTAATCTTATCCACTGCCGATGATGAGAATGCATGAGCTGTGACATTTACCTTTACGTCGATGTCGCCATTGCCAAGCACCTTCACGGGAAGAGAGTCACGAACGGCACCCTTTGCAATCAAATCTGCAACTGTTACATCGCCACCCTTAGGGAATAGCGCATTAATAGTTGAGACGTTAACTGCTTGGTACTCAATGCGTGCTGGGTTCTTGAAACCACGAAGCTTTGGTAAACGCATTACGAGAGGTAGCTGACCACCTTCGAAACCTGCACGAACCTGGTTACGGGCACGAGTTCCTTTACCACCACGACCTGCTGTCTTACCCTTTGATGCCTCTCCGCGACCCTTACGAGTCTTGGCTTTCTTAGCACCAGGGGCTGGACGGAGATGATGAAGTTTTAATAGTGACATCTTTATTCAACCTCCTCAACTGTGATCAAGTGACGAACTGCGTAGACCATTCCGCGAATCTCTGGACGGTCTTCTTTAACAACAACATCGTTGATGCGCTTTAGGCCCAATGAACGAAGTGTGTCGCGTTGCTCTGGTTTGTTTCCAACCTTTGAGCGAATCTGAGTTACCTTTAAACGTGGCATTAGACACCTACTGTTATCTGTGAAGCGCGGATAATTGCAGCTGGTGCAACATCTTCTAATGGAAGACCACGTCGAGCAGCGATTTGCGCTGGGCTCTCAAGCATCTTCAACGCTGCAACAGTGGCATGAACCATGTTGATTGCATTGTTAGATCCGAGTGACTTAGTCAAAACATCTGAGATACCTGCACACTCAAGTACTGCACGCACTGGACCACCGGCAATTACTCCGGTACCTGGGCTTGCTGGGCGAAGAAGAACTACGCCAGCTGCAGTTTCACCTTGTACTGAGTGAGGAATAGTTCCTTGAATACGTGGGACGGTAAAGAAGGATTTCTTAGCCTCTTCAACTGCCTTTGCAATCGCTTGTGGAACTTCCTTGGACTTGCCGTAACCAATACCGACCTGGCCATTGCCGTCACCGACAACTACTAGAGCAGTGAAAGAGAAACGACGTCCACCTTTTACAACTTTGGATACGCGGTTAATGAATACAACGCGCTCCATGAATGGGTTTTTTTCTTTTTCGCGATCATCGCGGCGTTCGCGACGTTCGCCTTTACCTTTGCCTGCTCCTGCGCGATCGTTTCCGGCAGGGGCTGCAGTAGTTGGATTAGCGGCCATTAGAACTCCAATCCATTCTCTCGTGCACTGTCAGCAACTGCTGCAATACGACCGTGATACTTGTTACCGGCACGATCAAAGACGACAGTTGAGATTCCAGCACTCTTAGCGCGCGTTGCAATTAATGCACCGATCGCCTTTGCTTTGGCACTCTTGTCGGCCTTGTCATTACGGAAATCTGCTTCCATTGTTGAAGCGAAGGCAAGTGTCTTGCCCTCAGTGTCATCGATAACCTGAACGAACAAGTGACGTGACGAGCGTGAAACGACTAAGCGTGGACGTGCTGGCGTTCCCGAAACCTTCTTGCGAACTCGGAAAGCACGACGGGCGCGGGCATTTGTTGCCGAGCCTTTGCGGACCTTTACTCCTATAGCCATTACTTCTTACCCGTCTTTCCTTGCTTGCGGCGAACAACTTCGCCTGAGATACGTAAGCCCTTGCCCTTATATGGATCGGCCTTACGAAGCTTCTTTACCTTTGCAGCAACTTCGCCAACCTTTTGCTTATCAATTCCGATGATCTGGAACTTAGTTGGTGACTCAACTTTAAAAGTGATTCCAGCTGGTGCTGGGAAATCGATGTTGTGGCTGTATCCGAGTTGGAACTCTAAGTTCGCACCCTTCTCAGCTACACGGTAACCAACACCAACAATTTCAATTGTTGTTGTATATCCGGTTGTAACGCCTTCGACCATGTTCGCAACTAATGTGCGAGATAGGCCATGAAGTGAGCGAGTTAAGCGCTCTTCGTTAGGACGGGCAACGGTGATTACACCCTCTGTTTGTGAAACTTGAATTGGCTCTGCAACGTTTAGTGAAAGAGTTCCCTTAGGACCTTTAACTGAAACGCTCTGGCCAGCAATTGTGATTTCGACGCCACTAGGGACGGCGATTGGCATACGACCGATACGGGACATTAGCGATCACCACACATAGGCGAGAACTTCTCCGCCTACGCCTTGCTTGTTGGCTTGCTTATCAGTCAGCAATCCAGATGAGGTTGAAATGATTGCAACGCCTAGTCCACCAAGAACTTTTGGTAGAGCTGTCGACTTTGCGTAAACGCGAAGTCCTGGCTTGCTTACTCGGCGTAAACCAGCGATTGAACGCTCACGGTTTGCACCAAACTTAAGGTCAAGAACTAAGTTCTTACCTACTCCGTTTTCTGCTTCGTCAACGCGATATGTAGCGATGTATCCCTCTTGCTGAAGGATCGCTGCAATTCGTACCTTGACCGATGAAGACGGCATTGAAACCGAATCATGGTAGGCAGAGTTCGCATTGCGCAGACGTGTCAACATGTCTGCGATCGGGTCTGTCATTGTCATACGTGGCCTCGTGGCCTTTCTCGAACTGGTTTCCTTGTCGGACCTATTTCGTTGTAGTTAGTTGGATGGTACATAAAGTTTTAGTAGTGAAAATTGTGCTGCAGGACAGCGGGTTTACCAGGATGCTTTCGTGATGCCAGGAAGTTCTCCACGGTGCGCCATTTCACGGAAGCACACGCGACAAATTCCAAACTTTTGGTAGACAGCGTGTGGACGACCACAACGGCTGCAACGGGTATAGCCGCGAACCTTGAACTTTGGCTTGCGTGCTGCCTTGACGATTAGTGATGTCTTTGCCATCTCTTATGCCTCCCTGAATGGAAAACCAAGGGCTTTTAATAGCGCATGGCCTTCTGCATCGTTCTTAGCTGTAGTAACGAAAGTGATATCCATTCCGCGTGGACGATCGATCTTGTCCTGCTCGATTTCTGGGAACACAACCTGCTCGGTTAAACCGAATGTGTAGTTTCCTTTTCCATCAAACTGCTTTGGTGATAAACCACGGAAGTCACGGATACGAGGAAGTGATATTGAAAGTAAGCGATCTGCAAACTCCCACATACGATCTCCACGCATAGTTACGTGTGCGCCAATTGGCTGACCCTCACGAAGCTTGAACTGTGCAATTGATTTACGTGACTTAGTTACTTGTGGCTTTTGGCCAGTGATAGTTGCTAAGTCGCGGATCGCACCTTCAATAAGCTTTGAATCACGGGCAGCATCGCCAACACCCATATTGACCACAATCTTGGTCAAGTTTGGAATCTGCATAACGTTCTTGTATCCGAATTGGGTTTTAAGTGCAGGAGCAATTGCGCTCTTGTACTTAGCCTTAAGACGTACGTCTAAGTCCGTTGACATTAGATGTCCTTTCCGGTGCGACGTGAGAT
>CAILBF010000113.1 GCA_903832395.1 uncultured Actinomycetes bacterium
AGTTTTCTCGATACCTCAAGGGCATAGAAGTTATTAGCTGGAAGATTCACTTTCTTTGCTGCCATCGCTTTGTAAATCTGCGCGCTATCGTGGCCCGAAAATGAAAAATAGATAGTTGGCGTGCGGTGCTTGGCATGTCCATACATGGTGATCCCTGGCAGTGCCTTTACTGCACTCTCCATATAGAGGAATAACTCATCTTCATATTTTTCAAGGGCGTTCATTGAGTTAACTATTTTTTCACGGCGGGTACTGCCAGATCCTGGCGCTAAATTGGCGATGAAGTTAACTGTCGCCGTGCATCCAGCCATAATTTCATAGGGAAGGGTACCGAACTCAAACTTTTCCGGAACATTACTCGTTGATGGTAACAACTTGTCATTGTTGAGTGAATCAAGCAGAGCGGGTGATGCAGCCAGGGCTGCGCAATGGGGACCCATTAATTTATAGAAAGAGAAACCAAAAAAATCTGCGCCAATATCCTTAACGCTGATCGCAGTATGTGGAGTGAGATGAACCCCGTCAACATAAAATAGTGCCCCAACTTTATGGACGGCAGCGGCGATGGATTTCAAATCTGGACGCGTCCCAATAGTATTTCCAGCGCCCGTGATTGCAACGAGCTTTGTTTTTTTAGTTAAAACTGCTTCGACGGCTTCAATACTTAATTCCGAGGTGGCTGCATCGAACTCTGCCCAGCGCACTGTTGCACCAACGGCTTCGGCCGCTTGAATCCATGGACGAATATTTGAATCATGATCTAGACGCGATACAACGATTTCATCGCCCGGTCCCCAACTCTTGGCCAGCGTGCGCGAAAAGTCATACGTTAATTGTGTCCATGAACGTCCATAAACAACCCCACCTGGATCTACATCAATTAAATCGGCTACGGCTCTGCGAAATTCAGAAACAATCGCATCGGCGTTCTTTTCTGACTCTGTGTTTATGCTGCGATTTGAGATTGGCATCGTAATCGCTTCTGCAATTACAGCACCCACGACATCCGGCACTTGACTTCCGCCAGGGCCATCAAAGAAAGCTAATCCAGTATTGAGCGAAGGAAAATGAGAGCGGATTCTGTCAACGTCATAAGTCATGTGCGGCAGGTTAGCACTCTATAAGTTCGGCGCACATAGTATGAAATGCCTTTGTATGAGCGTCAACATCGGCCGCAGTTGTATCAGGGCACATCAGCGCCATGTTGTGGAAAGGCGTTATAAGAAAGCCATCATTGAGCATGCGCAGGTGAATGTACTGTTCTAACTCGAAGTCGCCCGCATTATTGGCGTCAGCGCCAGTAACTGGTGCGGTCTTTCCAAACATATATTCACCGCGTGCCCCTAAGCGATTAACGGTCCATGGCAGATCAAACTCGTTAATTGCAGCGTCGACTCCATCTGACCAGCGCGTGCCCAAATCGATCATGCGATCGAAGTTTTCCTGAGTTAGAACTTGGGTCAACGTTGCACGCATAGCCGCAAGAGAGAGCGCATTTCCAGCCAGCGTTCCACCGATGCCTCCAGTATCAATGATCTCGAGTTCAACCATTTTTTTAATTGAATCAGCGATGGACTGCGTCATCCCAAAAACTCCAGTTGGAATTCCTCCAGCAATTGCTTTACCAATAGTTAAGAAATCTGGTTTCAATCCTCGATCGGCAGTCATTCCACCAGGACCCACCGAAATTGTGTGGGTCTCATCGATAATTAATATGCTGCCATATTTCTTAGCTAACTCTTGTACTGCCTCTAAGTAACCAACTTCGGGCAGAACAATTCCAACATTAGTCATTGCAGGTTCCATCAAAATCGCTGCTACGTCACCGTGCGCTAGGGCTTTTTCCATACCGGCGATATCGTTGAATTCGACGACGCGTGTTGTGACATCAAGGGATACAGGTGCACCGATATTTCCTTCACGGGCCACCGTGTTTCCAGCCCCATCCAGCGTTGCAAAAGTTTCATCAACCGAGCCGTGATAACAGCGATCGATAACTATAATTTTTGAGCGGCCAGTAATCATGCGTGAGTAACGGATCACATGGCGATTAGCATCGGTTGCAGAAACCGTAAACTGCCACAGCGGCAAGCCAAAACGCTTTGCTAACTCGGCAGAGACTATTGCCGCATCGGCAGTTGGCAACATTGCAGTTATACCCTTGCCGGCTTGCTCGCGGATTGCAGCAACCGTTGCATCGGGTGAGTGGCCAGTCATAGAGCCTGTATCGCCTAAGCAAAAATCAATGTAGGTGTTGCCATCAATGTCGGTAAAACGTGCGCCTTTGGCGCTTTCTACAAAGACTGGATACGCACCGGGCCATTTAGCCATCCATGACATCGGAACGCCACCCGGCATGTTCTTTTTACCCGACTCAAACATCTCCCCGCTCTTTGGATGCAACGCCAAAAAGCGCGTATCTTCTTTTGTGCGGAGCTCGGCCAATCCTTTGCGGTTAATCACTTCTAGTCCAAATCCAATCGTTCGAAAACAAATAGAGCTTCAATGTAATCCTCGCCAGTGATACCTAAATTCTGAGCATCAGGTGGCGCAGTTTGAGGTTCGATGCAAACGCCATCGGAGTCTTCGGTATAAACAACCCACCATGGCGCATCGCATTCAATTGAAATCCGGGCTACATCTTCCCAAACAACAGCGGGCGTACCTTTAACGCCAGTAAAGGCGTCATCCCACGGTGGCGCACTTGGAGCAGAGCGCTCTCCAGTTGGAATTCCTTCAAAGTTTCTAATTAACATCTCCGTTGCTTCGAACTCTATCTCAGCACTGCCTCCACGATCAAGATCGCGCGCAAACCATGGGTGTAGTCCCATCCAAACCGGTAAGTCACAACCATTTGCATCGTACTCAAGTGACCACCGCACGGCGTCATCGAGAACTTCAATTCGCTGCTCAACGGTGGCGCCGTTATATGGAGCGGGTAGATGCAAAAGAGAGCGACCTGGACCAATTTCTTGCCACGAAGAGATCAAACCAAAGCCATGCAATGCGTGGGGTGGATCGATCGTTGCTGGAAGTTGAAAACTTTCACCGGCGGGATTTCTAATTAGACCTTCATTAATTCGCCCAGCCCATGGAGCCATTGCATACCAACCCGATGTATGAATCTGGCCGCGAAATGGAACGGCAAATTCATTATCGCGCCACTTTAAGGAGACTATCCGACCGCCATTGTCATCGTCTATTGCAATTTGAAATTCAGCATCATCAATGAACTGCATCTACATTCCCATCGCTTCAATAAGTTCATGTGTGCGTGGAGGTTGTGCACCTGCGCGCGAACATGTGATGCCGGCTGCGATCGCAGCTTTATGCAAAACCCCATTTAGTATATGGCCAGTTAACCCAGCAACTGAGTGCTGAATAATGCCTTCAACGACAATCGCACCGACAGTGTCACCAGCACCTACTGTGTCTATAACGCTGACTTTCACGCCATCGACCTCCTCAATTCCATGCTCGGTGTAGCCGATTAATCCGTGGGCTCCCCGTGTAACTACTACGCAGCTAACGCCTTGTGTAATCCAGCGCCGTGCAACTTCATCCAAACTCTCCTCGGGAAATAACCATGTGATGTCATCCTCGCTGACTTTAACAATCGAAGATATGGCAACCCATTTCTCAACGGCGGCAGCATATGTTGCTCGCTCCCCCATCACCGATGGGCGAATATTGGGATCAAAGACAATTGGCGCAAATTCACCTACGCGCAAAGCCCAATCAAAGAGCGTGCTTGCGCCAGGCTCAATTATCGTAGCCAGCGTGCCGACATGTAGCACTGATGGCTTTAGCCGTTCGGGATCGGGCAACCACGTACGATCGAAATCAAAAGTTGCGGTGCCCTTTATTAAAAACTCATAACTGGCTCCACCGTTTGAATCCACGGTAACTGTTGCAGTGCATGTGGGTTTCTCGCTCACTAAGCACAAATCTAAACTAACTCCGTCACGCTCTAACTCTTTACGGGCTTTCACGCCAAAAGCATCGGTTGAAATACCATCGATGAAATCGACCTCGTACCCTAAGCGCGCTAAAGCTTTCGCAGTATTTGCTGGGCCTCCGCCAACCACGTCGCCCGCTGGCAAAATATCGATGAGAGCTTCGCCAGCAACCCAGATGCTCAACTGAGTTCACCTTTGCGTGCTAGAAATTCAGCGATAACTTCAACGCCAAGTAAATGATCTTGCACTTGGGGAAGTCCACTAATTAATAAAATCCCAGTAAAACCTAAGCCTTTAACATTTAGCGGAAGCGATCCACCGTGTATGGCATGCGTTTCTTCTGGTAAGCCTTTAACTTCATACCAATTAATTCCCTGTTCTTCGGCCAAAACTCTTTCAAACATTGTTGAGTTTCCTGTGGCCAGCGTTACGCGCGCTTTTCGTGCAATCCATGCATCGTTATCAGGCGTTGAACCGGGCAGTGAAGCGTGAAAAACAATCCAGTCTTTTAATCGCACTTCAACGGCGAGCGGCAAAGCGCGATCTATTCCAAGACTTTTGGCAATCTCGCCAATCTCAATCGCTTCGGCCTGTGTTAGCGATGGCAAAACCAACGTGCGCGCCTCAAGGGCCAAGCCCTCGCTCGTAAAGCCACCTGTCGTCTCGCCCATGGCCCAATTGTGCCTTACTGTGCGTGCATGATTACTATTCCCGAAACCGACCTCGTTGTTCATCCTTTATGCCTTGGCAGCAACATTTTTGGTAGCAACGCCGATGAGAGCCAATCTCACGAAGTAATGGATGCTTATTTCAGCCATGGTGGCAATTTCATCGATACTGCCGATGCATACAACCAGTGGGTTGAAGGCCACGTCGGCGGTGAATCCGAAACCATTATCGGTTCCTGGATGAAGGCTCGGGGTAACCGTGCCTCAATGGTCATTGCAACGAAAGTTTCAATGATGAATCGCAGACCAGGTTTGTCGGCCGCCAATATTTTTGCCGCTTGCGAAGAGTCTCTCAATCGCCTGCAAACAGATTACATTGACTTGTATTACAGCCACAAAGATGATGAAACAGTTCCAATGGAGGAAACTCTTGGGGCATACGGACAACTGATCGCACAGGGCAAAGTCCGCTATATCGCAGCATCTAACTTTTCTCCGGAGCGCCTGCGTTTGGCAATGAAAATAAGTGCCGAGAATTATTTACCGGCATATTGCGCAGTTCAAGAACTATATAACTTGGTCGATCGCACGACCTATGAAGGCGAAATGGCTCAGACCGTTGCCGATCTCGGAATTTCAAATCTTCCCTTTTACGGAATCGCTCGCGGTTTTTTAAGCGGAAAGTATCGACCAGGTGTAACCGACGTTGATTCAAAGCGCGCAGCAGGTGCCCGTGAGTACGCACATGACAAGGGTTTTGCAATTATTGCTGCAATGGATCAAATTTCAGAGGCGCACAACAACGCACCGCTATCTGCAATCGCTCTGGGATGGCTTCGTGCCCAACCAACAGTAAGCGCACCTATAGCTTCTGCACGCACAGTGGCCCAGCTTGAAGAGATTATTCAGATCGTCGAACTCAGCGATAGCGAGATTGCGCAGTTAAATTCTATCTCCGCTTAGCTTTGTGACAGGGCTCTGCTTAAGCAATTGGATTTAAGGACGCTAACGTATATGCCGAACTTGAACCGGTGTTTGTCGTTAATGTTTCTCGAACTCTAATTCGATAGCCAATGTCACCTGTTAGCGTTACATAAGTAGTTCCAGTTGCTCCAGCAATCGCCGCCCATGAAGCACCACCATCAGAGGATCGCTCCCACTGGTATGTCTGGAATGGGCCAGGGGATGTATTTAAAGTGCTTGGCCACGTGCCTCGCGAAACTGTAAAAGTAGAACCAACAGTTGATGTGTCGTTGAATGATGGAAGTACCGTTGGAGCCGCAGGCGGCAAGAAACCAGAAACGGCTGCAGAGCTTACGGTTGCAGTATCGCCACCGCCTATTGCAGCGACGACTACTCGAATTTGCGCATTGCAGATATCAAAAGTCGGAAGATACGTTGAAGTAGCCCAACCCCCAATATTTGTCCATGAGATTCCATCATTCGAACTCTGCCACTGATAGGCATAAGAGGTTGGAGAATTAGTCCAGGTTCCAGTTGTGGTGCTTTGCGTTGATCCAATTCTCAGCGTGCCCGTTATAACTGGCAGAGCAGTATTACTTGGTGCGCCAATTTTAACGGTGGCGACAGAGTAGGCAGTCCCAGTGATAGCTCCAGAAGAGATTGAATTTGTCACCTGGATACGAACAATGCCTTCAGTACCAGTTACGACATACGTACTGTTTGTCGCACTCGAAATGTTTGTCCAGGTCGAACCACTGTTGACACTGCTTTGCCACTGATAACTGATAGTGCCGAGCGTTGACCATGTACCTGTCGATGCAGTCAAAGCCGACCCAACAGTCAGTGAACCCGTAATCACCGGTAATACCGAGTTAGTTACGTTAGACGCTGGCACAACCACTGTTGCTGCAGTGTTTGCTGTGGTTTTATAGGACGTAGATCCACTCGTAAAGCTACCGAAGACTTGGGCTCGTACATAAAGTCCAGACTCGGCAGTTGTAAGTACATAACTAGTTGAGCCAGCACCGACAATAGCGTTCCATGTGGCTGAATCACTACTGGACTGCCACTGTTGGGTAATTGTCGAAGCGTTTAACCACGTGCCCTGTGCAAGAGTGAGTGTGCTTCCAACACGTACTGTTCCTGAAATCGTTGGCAGGACTGTGTTATTAACTGCAGTAACCGTACCTCTTGAAGTACTGGTTGCAGAAAATGAACCTTGAGATGTTGAAGCGGTCACCGTAACGGTTAAGGCCGTACCTATATCGGCGGCGACCACAACGTAAGTAGGCGAGATTGCCGTAGACCCAGTAATAGCTACTCCATCACGCTTCCATTGGTAGCTAAGAGTAATTGCATATGGAGAGGACCATGTTCCATCGGTAGATTCCAAAGTCTGTCCAACAACAAAGTTTCCACGCACGGTTGGCACAGTCACGTTATAGCCGGGGACACCGGCAAGCGTTGCAACCGATGGCTGAGGAGATGATGTGCCGTTTGTGTTAGTTGCAGTTACGCGAATTCGTAGAGGGAAACCAATATCTGCTGCAGTTACGGTGTAACTCAAAGTAGTTGCACCACTGATATCGATAAAGTTGGTTGTTCCACCATCTGAGGAACGCTGCCATTGATACGTATAAGCAGAAATCGCTGGCACTGAAGTCCAAATACCTGCGTTGGCAGTTAACGTCGCACCGACAACGGGGCTCAGGGCATAAGGAAGCGTTACTACTGGCGCAGTTGTAAGTGCTGGTTTAAATGATTGATCCACAAGTGTTGAGAATGACATCGATTGTAAATCGGTTCTTAGTGTTGCGCCAGCACCATTCACATAGGTTGCTCGAACTCCAAGGATGTATGTATTTCCCGGCGCAAGTGCAGTAAACGAATATGAGAGAACTGAAGGCGCAATACCAGAGGCAATTATCGTTCCATCACGAAGAACTTCATAAGTCACAGCCGCTGGGTTAGAACTCCAACTCAGTGTGCCTGCAGTTGTAGTGATGTTTGTGATAGCTAGCCCACCCAGATCCGATTTTGTCGTTGTAAATGAGGTAAGAAGTGAGGACTTTGAAGCACTTGCTGGATATACCTCAACGATTCCAACCGAATAAGATGTTAGAGGAGACAAGCCAGTGAATGTTGTTGAACCAAAACTTGAATTCACTGACTTAGTCGCAAGGACGGATGTACCAAGTCCGTCATAAAGGGTAACTGTGTATGAGGTTGCGCTTAAATCGAGTTGCCAACTGACTAGTGCGCTGACCGAGGTGATTTGGCTAATTGTTGGCGCAACGGGCGTCTCGGTCAATGAGATTACGTTCAACTTATCAGATGCCTCGGTTACGGCAGCGCCAAATACTGCTTGCACTGAATAATCAGCGGCTAACCCTGGCGTCAGTGACTTAACAGGATAAGAAGTTGTTTTTGAATTTCCTAGGAAGGTCGTACCTTGGTAAACGTTATAACTATCTGCCCCAGTGATCGCCGTCCAGCTCAAAGTAAATGAAGAACTCGTTATATTCGAAGCATTCAAATTTGTCGGCCCTGTTGTGAGCGTTGTGAACTCAAAGAACGGCGTTGCAACACCTTTGATTGTTCCGGCAACTGGGCGAATTGAAAATTTATTCACGGCGCCAGGTTTTAGGCCGGTAAACGTGTACGTGTTATTTTGCGTTGTTTTTACAAGACCATCGCCCAGCATCACTTCATATCCAGTGGCCCCGGCTGGAGCCTCCCAGGCTATTTGAACAGAAGTATGTGTTGTCTCGACGACGTTGACATTATTAACAGCGCCGCCAGTAGTTGAGAAACCTTTAGAACCCGACCAAGCGCCTTTAGCTATTGCTAAAGATCTCACGCGGACGCTGTAGTACGAATATGGTTTCAAAACTTTTGCGATAGTTGTAGTTGTTGAACGCGTAACAGTCGTGACCACTGGTGTTGTTCTAGTTTTGATTTCAACTTCGAAATACGCCTTAGCAGGTAGTTTTGGCGAACTCCATTTGACAGTAGCAACCTCACCAATAACGGCAACGCTCGTGATATTAGGTTTAACAACGGCAGTTGCAGCTTGCGCAGTGGGTAGGCTGCCCAGCAGTAACGCGGCAAGCGTCACTGCAAAAGTTTTATTTTTATACTGCACAGTAGGAATTGTACGTTAACGTTTTCTTTCGCTCTCTAATAAGTGAGGGGTTATCTCTCGAACGCCTCGCGGTTAACTCGCTTTTATTACAAGAATGTCAATTTCAAAACTGAAATGTATCTTTTCTGTAGAAAAAATCTGGTTTGGCACGCGTAATTTCAAAGTTAGGGAAGAGTTCATCTCTTTTTTACTATTACATATTTCATACAAACTTGTGATGATGTCGGCAGTTAATTGGTATGAAAACAACGAGGTATTAATGCTTAGATATATAAGTTTGTTTTGAAGTCTTTAATCACTTGAAGGAATTCGCCAAAACCAAACAAATGCGGCGAGCCAGTACACAACCGTTCCCGCAAATACTGCGGACCCCAACGTAGAAGTCCACTTATAGATAACTAACGCACACGCAACAAAACTCGCCTGCATTGTCCACAGACAGTAGGCCGTTGCATGCTTGCTAAACCCTTTGCGAATCAAGCGGTGTGAAAGATGATCACGTCCACCAGTTAATGGGGAAATGCCGCGATATAGACGCGACAGAACTGCGATTGAAGTATCCAAGATTGGAACAGCTAAAAGAATTGGCAACAACGCCATAGATTGCCATTGTGGGGCAATCCCTGGATTGAGTCGAATCGATAAAACACTAACTATTACGCCTAAAAATAACGATCCAGCGTCTCCCATATATATTTTAGCGGGAGATTTATTCCATATAAGGAAGCCAATTGTTGCCCCTGCTGTCACAACGCAGAGCGCCGTGACTAATTCTTGTCCTTGAGAGTATGCAATTATTCCTATACCGAAAGTTGAAACGGTAACAGTACCTGCCGCGCCACCATCTAAGTTATCGAAAAAGTTAATCGAATTGCAGATACCAACTATCCAAAAGATGCTCAATAGTGCGGTCTCAAGTGAGCTAGTAAGTGGCGTTCCAACCGTGTGAGAGTTGAGCATAAATATGGAGAGAAGAACTGCACCTGTGGTTTGAAAAACTAAACGCGGTAGCGCAGGTAATCCTCGAAGATCATCAACTAATCCCATCACGCCTAAAACGATTGCCGGCAATAATAAATATCCAACCAATGGAAAGGTAGTTGTAGTCCGATCTGAATACAGAACTGAGGCAAAAGTCACGATGGTAATACTTAGGCCAATTGCCAGGCCGCCAAAATAAGGAACCGGCTCTTTTTGTGTTTTGCGATCTAAGTTTGGTGTGTCCATCGCACCGATTTTGATAGCAATGCGGCGTATTGGAGCTGTAATAAGCCCGCTGAATATAAAGGCGGCCAAACCCAGAATAAGAAATTCAACATTGCTTATGCTCACCGCCTGAGTATAAGCAAAGGATGTGCAATAAAGCGGGAGCCGCCTTCGGGAATCGAACCCGAGACCTTCGCTTTACGAGAGCGACGCTCTACCAACTGAGCTAAGGCGGCCTTTAAGTGATGAGCCTAATTACACATTCCCATTTAATCGATTCGCCATTGTTACTGCAACAGCGAGCCAACTTGCCACTTGGGCATTCGTGAAGGGTGTCTCCCCAGTGCTCATGATGTAGAGGCCAGTGAACATTTCACCACTAAATTGATAGAAGCCCAGCAGTTGAATTGCGTGGGCGCCTGAGTTTATTTGTGTTCTTACTAAAACCCGCGCGCCCTCGGCCACTAAACCATTGGGAAGATTTTTGATTTCGCTAAATGAGTAAGGGACGAGCGTCCCTGTTGTGTCTTTATATCCCTTGTCGATTGTGCACTGTGCCAAAACTTTTGCTAACTCTTTTTGGGCAGCTTGTGCTGCATTCGCCGATGAATATCGAACAACTTCGGTAGATAAAAATGTGAAAGGAGAACCAGGTTTAGTTGCTATTACTTGACGCCGCTCAACTCTTGTCTTTTCTGATGCATACGCCCCATTGCATAAATCCAATGATGGGTCATCCAACGTTGTTCCCCCACCCATGGGCAACACAGACCACTCTTGGCTGAAATCATCGGAGGTGAATCCAAGTTTAGCCAATTCCGCTTGCTTAGCATTAGTAAGTGTTGGATCAACAACTGCTGGGAGGCGCTCTAGCGCTTTAGAGTTTGTGAAACTAGCAACTACTGATGCAAGGCCGATTAAAACAAAATCATGACCAGTAACTCGAATAACTTTTTTAACCGGACCGATATCGATAGAGGCGCCAGTGCGTAACTTTGCAATCTTTGAATCAGGAATACTTGCCAAGGTTTTCGTTCCGGTTGATACAACCCCTGCGCCGGTGCCAGTTAAAATATCAATTCTGCCGGTGACGCTAAAACTGGCTGTGCACTTGCCTGTGCACTTCAATGCACCAACCTCGTAAGGTGCCCCAGCTGCCGACCATTGACCAGTGCGTGAAGATTTATCGGCAGGCACAATAGAGTTTGTAACTGCTAAGTCACCAGTAATGCCGTTACCAAGGCAGTCAAATAACTGTGCCGTTGCTTTTAATGAAACCCCACGCGTTACTTTAATAATTGGTGAGATTTTCGCCGTGCTGCTTTGCACAATTAAGCCATTCTCATTCACAAGATTTGTTTGGCAAAGACCGCTTCCGAGGTCTTTGGCACCTGTCCATGAGAGCGAGACGTGATCGGCGCTAACTGTTGCCACGCTAAAGTCGTTTGTCACAATAGGAATGCCACGGTCAATCGAAACTTTTACAGCCGACGACCAATCACTCTTATTGCCCACAATATCTATGGCCCGCAATGAAAACTGGTAGGAACCTTCAGGCAAATCGCGCACGTGAACTGTCTTGGGTGCGCTAAATGGAGTCAAATAAGTCGGTGTCCACTTATCGTTTTTACTTAAGGCCAAGTCACTGACCACCCCGTCAATTTGAGCTTGGTAGCTAGCAATTTCCGTATCGGCATCTTCGTAGCCGGGTTTTATTATTTCAAGCGCTGGAGAGTGCCACTGTGAAACATCGGTCAACACTGGAACTGGGGGTGGGGTTACATCAGGCTTCTTCGTAATCGTTACAACCGCGCCAGTATCTGATGGCACTGCGCTAAGAGTTACGTTTCCGGAAAATACCGAGGCGTTCAAAGTTGTCATCGATCCACTGGCTTGGGATAGAACATATCTGTAGTTATCCAAGTTGAGCATCCACACATCAGTGCCCAAAGCCGTTCCAAATTCTTGCGCTGCAACATCTTCGGGGTTGGGACTAACTATCGATGATACTGGTGGTGGATCTATGCGAAAAACAACCAGGCCCGCACTATAGGGCAACCCTGAAATCGCTCGTCGGTACTCAATCCAATAGGCAGATTGTCCATCACGAATATATATCGCCTTCAATCCGTTGGCAAAATCCGCCGGTGCTAATGAGAGGGTTTCGCTTTGCCACACTTGTTTTACTTGCGAACTATCGAGCAAGCCCATGCGCCATTGGTGATAAGTATTTAATGTGGAGTTCGTATCAACATTTCCCATTACATCTATAACACCACCATATTCAACGGCCTTACAGTCGCTGCCCCATGGCCCATCTTTTTTACCCGAACTGCAACGCAATAAATTTGAATGTCCTAAACCGAAGGTATGACCCAGTTCGTGAGTGATTACAAAGCCAGAACCTGAGTCGTGTAAAACTACGGTTCCATTTGTACTTGTTGGACTACCCAATGGGGCTCGACCCGACCAGACGCAACCCGCTTGAGGCGCGGCGATAACCAAATAACGGCTACCTGAATCAGCAATACCTAAGCGCTTATAGGCTTGGAGACTTACTGAGGAAATGAAGTTGCTGGCATCAACTCCTGAACATGGCATTGGCGCAGGTAGGGATATTGGGGCCGCCAATATTTTATCGCTCTTAAAAGAAATAGCGCGATCATGCGTATCGCCAACCAAGGTTGTGAAGGATATCCAACGCGCATTAACATCGGTATCTATTGTGTTTGCAATTTCATTAACTGTTGCGGGTAACGCCGCAGCACCTGGCCATGTAACTGAAACAACGTCAACGATTCGCTGATCTACTGCCAACGCGGGTGTTAAGCCAACACCGGCAAGGCCAAAAGTCAAAACAACAAATATCGCGATGCGCTTCACTTTAGATGCTCCATGAGGTGTTTTCATGACGATTAATTACCCATACTTTATAGCCAGCAAGTTCTTCTTGCCCAAACCACACGGCCGCATCAGTGCCGGCAACCATGACAGCTGTTGCTAACGCATCGCAGAGCCAGCCCTTTTCGCCAACGATAGTGGCCGACTTAGCCCCGATTGCAATCATGCCCGTATAGGGATCGGTGATGTGCGCCCCGCGTTCGTACGTACCCGATGTCGCAATCGCCCCATCAGTGATTTCAAAGATTTGCAAAACTTCACTTCGATTATCCGGGTTAACAACGCCAATTTTCCAGGGCTTTACAGTGCTATCGGTTGAGTCATGCCAACCGCCTCGTAGCGCTAAATCCCCTGCGGCATTAACTTGAACATGTTGGGCACCTGCAGCCACCAACATGTCGGCACAGATATCTGCCGCCCATCCCTTAACTAAACCTGACGGATCAAAGCCCGCCTCAACAGCCCATGGATCAAATGCACCATCGCTTAAATGTCTGGCTTGTGCGCATAAATCCCACACTTCTTTAACGCTGCTCGGACAGTTCTGAATCTCAACTTCGCCGCGCCGCAAACGTGAAATCCATGAGTGTTCTTTGTAAGTTGAAAAATCTGCATCGACAACGTGACAAAACTCAATTACTTTTTCTAGGGCGTTTTTTAATTCAAGCTCACTGATAATTGCCGAAGCGATATCGACATCAACAACGGTTCCCCATACATCAAACTGGGTGCGCACGTGGTTCATTGTGCGAGCCTACCTAAGATTTTATAGACCAGCTTTAGCGAGAGCTCCTTGTAGCGATTTGTACCATCCATAGGATGTATATGAAGCCCCGGATGCACCTTGGATCGCATCAGATTGAGCCGCTAAAGTTTGTTGGCGCAAAACTGGAATCGCCATATCGGTCCAGCGCTGGCTTCGACCATTTGGAGCACTGAGTGCTATAGCGTCGGTAATTTTTCCGTTTACAACTGTTAGTTGAACTTGAACATTTCCATAGTTAACAAAGATTGATGGGCCGTCGAAAGTTCCGCTTATGCTTTTACCGGAAGGTGCGGCCGTTGTTTTAGTCGCTGCTGGAGCAGGTGCGGCCGTTGTTTTGGTTGCTGTTGGTGTAGGAGCAGTTGATTGTGTTGCCGCCGTGGTTGCAGTTGCCTTTGCTGTAGTCGCCGTAGTTTTTGTAGCTTTCGCCTTTTTAGTTTTCGTAGGCTTTGCTGTTGCACTTTGTGTTGGTGCCGCTTGTGCTGCCGCACTTTGTGTTGGTGCCGCTTGTGTCGTGGTAACTGCAGCTGGAGTTGATGTCGCTGTTCCAGCCGCCGATCCCATAGCGCCAGATAAACCTAATGAACTAGAGGATGTGAATTGCGGTGGCGTAATAGCCAGCACTGCGCCGAGGCCACCTAAGGTGCCACCCGCGATTAATAACACGCGCTTCATCTCTTGCCTCCACTCGAAACCCCTCAAAGGATTTACATGTCATATATAAGCGGATTTGCCTGAGGAGTTTCTGAGAACCGCCACAGAGCCTCCAATGAAAACTGCTCTCTTTTCAGGCGGTTTTTAGATATTTCTCCAGTGCTTCGCGAACAATCGCCGAGTTGGTTTCCCCCCGACGCTTTGCCTCTTTATCCAGCGCCTTTTTGAGCTTTACGGGGACTCTGACTTTAATTTGCGGAGATTCGACGGATTTGGCCGACAAAGATGGCCGGCCTACCGCCTGTTTGATTGCCTCTTCAGCCATTTTCGCTGCGAGGGAATTAGTTAGGCGTTTACCATTCTTCAAACGAATAACTTCGCGATCCAAATCAACATCGGGGCCAACCGTGTATTTAACCTTTACTTTTGCGGCCATTTTTCCTTCCCCCTTCTTAAATCTGTCGGCATAACATGTGTTACCAGTAAATAATCTTCGAGGACTACCGCAACAATCTCTAGCTCTAGTCCTCGATTATCTTTAGCAACCCATACTTGCTGAATTTTTTCTTCATCTTCGCCACTAATGATTGTGAAGGAGAAATTTTCGATCACATACATCGCCCGCGCTTTACCAATTCGGTGCTTTCGCGCCGATTGGGTGAATTTGATTTTCATCCCAGCAATTTAGAGTCTAGCACCGACAGCGATAATTGTGTACCCCATAATTATGGGGAACTTGTGGATAACTCGGCAAATTAAAAGCCGCGGGTATACCCGCAAACTTCATTCACGGTGGAAGGCAAAGGCCTCATCGTGGAAGCGGTTCTTGGGCACGCCAACATCAGAGGCGGCATTTCGCACCGCCGTAACGAGTGGCTCTGGTCCGCAGATATAGATATCGGAGTCGGCAAACTGTGGGACTAAGCGGCGCAAAGAGCGCGCATCCATTGGGTGGTTTTTACGTGGCCCCACTAAGTAATGGATACGAATTGATCCACCACTATTAAAAGCTAAGTAATCCAACTCATCGCGAAGGACTAAATCCTCTTCTTTTGACGCTCTAAAAATTACATCCATCTGCACGCCGCCGCTAAATTCATCGATTAATGCGCGCACCGGCGTGATTCCAACACCTCCGCCAACTAGAACAACATGTGGACGGGTGCTGCGGCCGGCAGTAAATGCACCATAAGGGCCTTCAACAAATACGCGAGTTCCTGGCTTAATAAATGCCAGCGAACGGGAGTGATCGCCTAAATCCTTTACGGTAATGCGCATTAAGTGTTCTGTCGGTGCAGCCGAGAGTGAATAAGGGTGCGACATCAAAAAATGTCCACGGGTTAAAAAGCGCCAACCAAAGAACTGTCCGCCTTGTGCGCCGAGTTTATGTAAGTTGCGACCCTTCATGATTACTGAAATTACTCCAGGACCTTCGACAACAACTTTCTCAACTTTCAAATTAACTTTCATCGATCGCACAAGTGGCACACCAAAGCGCCAGTAGATTATTGAAAATGCCATCAGAACATAAAGTGAGGTCCAATAGAAGCGATTAAGTGGATGTCCAATAAACATTTGACCATTTAAAACTTGGTGCATGAATGATGCGGCAATTGCAAAGTACGTATAGATGTGAATAATCCACCACGTTTCATAGCTCATCTTGGCCCGCGCTTTTTTATAGGAAGTTACGCCCGCCAAAATCATTAAGAAGAAACCTGCCAATGCAAACCACGTCCAACCAAAGGTGTGCAACATTCGCCATAATTCTTTATAAAGTGGGACTGCATCCTGTCCGGCAAAAGATAAAATAATAAATATTACGTGTGCGCCAATTCCATATAGTGACCACGGCCCCAAATTGCGATGCCATGTAACTAAGCGATCATGTCCAACGCCTTTTTCAACCCATGGAATTCGCGCAACTAAAAAAATTCCAACAATTGCGAAGTACGTTCCAACAAGGGCCGATAATCGCGAGGCCGAAGCGATGACTGCGTACACCGACATGAAATCGCTCTTGCGCACGGTGGTCAGTTGCAGTGCCAAGGTCAGACCAAGTCCTGCACCGAGCAACAATGCCGCCCAGTCCGTGCCGGCGCCTGAGTGCTTATAAATACGAGTTGGCTGTGTCATAGGGCTATTAGACACCTATTTGCTGTGAACTTTCTGAACAAGGACGGTGCCAGGATTGGGATCAGGCCTTAGTGCCAGCTACCCACATATTACCGAGAGGCACTACCACTTTAATTTTGCTCAGCAAGGTGCCAACCGGGCTTTCCAATACGCGCTTGCGGAAAGTGCGCGAAATTGGGATTAAATGCAGAATGTAGGCAAGTGAATAGTGGTTGTTGTATGCCCCAGAGCGCACATCGATAAAGCCGATTTTTCTGAACAACTCTTCGCCAGATTTGCGGGTGTATAGATGCGTGTGTTCCACATCGATGATTGGAGATCGCTCGCCCATTAAGCGTGCTGACCACGAGCGCTCATTATGAATTGCCACGACGAAAACTCCCCCAGATTGCAATGCATCGGCGCAGTCCTTAAGTGTTGCAACTGGGTCGGTTAAGTGATCAAGAGTGTGGAACATTGTTCCCACTTCAAATGAGTTAGGTGCAAGGACGCCGGGCTTCATCATGCTTGCAATCATGTGTGGCTTTATATCTGCGCGAGCAGCGTTAATTGCCTCAGTACTTGGCTCGACTCCTGCAACTTGCGCAAAGCCTCCATCTTTGGCCGCTTCTAAAAAGAAACCATTTCCGCCGCCAACCTCAAAGATGGACTTACTAAGTTTTTTACCGGCTAGTGCTCGCTTTACTAAGTTGAAGTAAGTCTTCTTTAAGCCATCTACCTCAGTCGAGTAATCAAAAGTAGATTCAACGTAAAGTTTTTCAAGATCAACATCTAATACTGGATCTGATCGCAAAAGGGTGCACTTATTACAACGGACCCACTGATAATGACGTCGATCCGGAAGTCTGCGAGCTGAAAAAATCTCGGTTGAAAAACTGCTCTCGTCCACGTTTGATGGGTAGACGGGCACTGCATTTCCCAAGCTTTCGCAGATCGGACACTTAGTTGCGATTTCCATTAACTCTTGCTCCCTTTACTTTGAAACTTTAACGGCGAAATGCCCACTTCGGACACCTGGAACATCTTTTTGAATATATACATTGCAGAGCGTCTTACCAGTAAATTGGAAGAGGTTTACGCCTTCATCGCTAACGATAATCACGTCCGGATTTATTTTGAAAATATAATCACATGAAGTTTGGGCAGTTTGATGGCTCATAAATAGATCAAAGGGGGAGTTAAGGATTGAAAGGGATTTAACTCCAGTCTCCTTCTCAACGTAAAAAGAGGATGCGCCGAAGAAGCCGATTGAGAGGCCTTTTTCTTTCGCATATGCTGCGGCTACTTTTGCATCGGCTACCGATGCAACAACCGTTGGTTTTGGCCAACGTGGAGTCGTTTTAGCATCATTAATTCGTTTCATCTCAATGCTTGGATTCGGAGTTAGCAGTAGTGATGCAAAGGGAATTGAGATAATAAGTAGAAGGGGAAGAACCCAAGCAAAGTTTTTCTCTTTGATCGAACGTGGTGAGAAAAGGAAACCCTTTTGAAGATTTCCAAAAACCATCGTGCGAATAGGTTCCTTAATTAATATTCCAATAAAGGCCGCGAGCGAGATGGTTAAAGGTAAAAATAGAACCTGCATCTGTCCCGATGCGTACGACCTATTTAAATAGTATGTGAAGCCGAATAAAGACCAAAGTCCGAATGTGAAGCCGATGAGGCCGTTAAGTGAGAAGTCACCAGTCTCGGCCGTACTCTTCTTGGACTTAAAAATATATATCCCATGCACTACTACTAGCAAAACTAAGAGTGGCAAAATGTAAAGGACTGGGCCTGGGGTGCGCATACGTTCTGCACCAAAGCCAGAACCAAATTGGCGGGCAAAGAATAAAAAGTATTTAAAACTTACGGATTTGCCAGCGGCTCCTGCAATGATTGGATACAAAGCAAATCCAGGTAGATAACCAATTAAAGCAAATATGGTGGTCTTAATCTCTATATATCGAGCAGAGCTGGCAATAGCGATGACTATGTAGGCCGTTACGACAGCAGCTATTCCGAAATCCTGAGATTGCCATGAAATAATTCCCGATAAAAATCCAAAAATCAGAAACGCTACTGCTCTCTTTGTTATTGAGCTGCCGGAAGTTTTTCTAATTAGGAGAATTAAAAGTCCAAGCAAAATAAGGCCAGGAAAGACGCGAATTGCGAGTCCCGAAAGTAATGCTGCAATGGATCCTAGAAAACCCTCACGCGTTGGAAATTGTGTAAGCGCGGTGAAGGGAACGACCAACCCTGTTGCTAGGACGATTGATCTGCGATCAATGGCCTGCCAAGCTATGAAAACGCCGATGATGATCGTGATGAAACTCAAGAAAGTAAGGGACATGAGCGCCAAGTTTGAAATCTGAGCTGCGTTCATGCCACCCACGAAAGGATTTAGTAAGAAGCCATAAAAGCTTTGGTACTGGGGAATGAAGTCCGAGTATGGCCAGTGTCCAACAAGTGGAGCCAAAATTTCATTGAGAACATACTCTGAGTGATCTGGATCGATAACCGTTGCCGCGCTTTGCCAAAAACTGGGAATAACCAACACGGCATTTGCAAGGAACAGCGCCGACAAAAGGGCTTTCCAAGCGATATTTAAACTGCGCCATTCAATAATTTTAAAAACCAGCGGAGTTAAAAGAAGCGCCAAAATCAATACGTACGGCCCAAAACCTAACCACAAGCGGTACGAAAGAACTACACCGTTGATTGGCGCGTGATGTTCTACTCCAGCGATTCCAATTGCGGTGACAAGAAATGCTAATGAGCCGTGCAAATATTTTCCGGTCGATTTACTAGTTCTGGAAAAACCCATTAATAGGAATATTCCAGCAATTAATACGGCTAGTAAGTAAATTGCTTTGTCTGGGCCTTCGCTTTGGGCCGAACCTCTCAGGAGTTGAATAATAAAGATTAACGAGCCAGTTATCGCAAAGGCTTTAATTCCTAAAGCGATTGGCGTCGGAAACGTCTCTTTAGTAACTATTTTTGCTGCTACATATTTTTTCTTAGCCATTACTTCTCCTTGAAATTAATACGTTCGACTTCAAACATCGGCGGGTTTCGCCTTACTTGTCCATGAATACTCAAAACATATTCGCCGATTAGACCTAGGAATAGAAGTTGTACCCCACCCATTAGGAAGATGCCAACGATAATTGTTGGGATACCGACTGGCGCGCTTCCGTGCGATGTTAAAACCATAATGACGGTGAATAAAGCGTAAGCAAAACCAAGAAAGGAGAGGATGAATCCGCCCAAGAGCGCTAAGCGTGCAGGAACGCGTGAAGTAGAAACGAAACCATTTATTGCTTGATCAATAAGGGAGATAAAACTATTTTTGGATTTACCTCGCTCCCGCGCGACCCATGTGTATGAGACAGAAGTACTTTTCACTCCAGTTTGAGCGATTAACCCACGGACGTAGGGGTACTGATCATCCACGGCTAAAATTGAGTCAATTACTCGCTTATCGGCAAGCAGAAACTCTCCCGAGTTAAGCGGGATAACGGCGGCGGCAAACTTTTTGATTATTCGGTAGTAAAGGCCGCGTGCCATGCGCATGATTAACGACTCTTCGCGTTTGGCTCGCACGCCATAGGTAACTAAAAATCCGGCCTCCCAATTTTTCACAAACTCTGGGATTACTGATGGTGGGTCTTGCAAATCAGCGGCTAACTGTGGGATTACGGCATCCCCCGTTGCACTCTTCATCGCATTCCACATATTTCTAAATGGTCCAACATTGCGACTATTGGAAATTACCTTAATGTGATTATCGGCTTTAGCCATTTCGCGTAATTTGGAAAGCGTCGAATCAGTTGACGCGTTATCGGCAAAAATATGTTCGTAGTCATAGCCTGCAAGTTGTTCCTGCATAATTTTCTTGAGCTCTTGCGCACAGATCTCTACATTAACTTCTTCGTTATAGCAGGGAGTAACTATTGAAATCTTCTTCATGGTTTAACTCCGTAAAACTTCTGGATCTGCTCATCCAGGGCCGACAGTGGGGAGGTTATCATTGATGCTTTCTCCCACTCAATAGTCCAGGCAATTGCCTCTCGGGCTTCAAATCGATTGCTCCAGCCTAACTCTTTAGCAGCTAATTCTGATGAAAGCCACAAGAGCCCAGCTTCATGCACGGCCGACGAATCAACGTGAATATCAATTCCTTTAGCCCCTACCCACTGAGTGCAGGCGAATTCGGCCATTTGTTCAACGGTCAATTTCGATTCTTCGCCCGGGCCAAAGTTATATGCGCGCGAAATTCCTTTGTGGGCCATTAGCGCCGACCCCATAGCCAAGTAACCATTCAAGGGATCTAAGACATGTTGCCAAGGTCTAATGGATTGTGGGTTTCTAATAACGGTTTTTACTCCTGCATGAAAACTTCGGATTAAATCTGGGATCAAGCGATCCTCCGCAGTATCTCCGCCACCGATTACATTTCCAGCACGGGCCGAACAAATCGCAATTTTTTCATCACTGTGGCTTGCAATGGTCTGCCAAGCCGAGACAACCATTTCAGTTGCAGCTTTACTGGCACTGTACGGATCTTTACCGCCCAAAGGTTCATCCTCGGTATACCCACCCAGTTTTTCAACGTTGCGATAGACCTTGTCGGTTGTAATTACTACAGCCCATTTTGTGGCCTTGTGAGTCAGTGCGGCATTTAAGACATGCGCCGTTCCCATTACGTTTGTATCAAAGGTTTCAACTGGCTCCTTGTATGAGCGGCGCACTAAAGGTTGCGCAGCAAGGTGAAATACGCCATCAAATGTATGTGTTGCGAAATAACTATCGACTTTGTTGCGATCGCGAATATCTAGAATTGTGCTCTCTTTAATGCCTAAATCACCGGCGAGTGAAAAAAGTGAGTTAGTTTCGGCCGCAAGGGCTAATCCGTAAACTTCGGCGCCAGCTAAAACTAAAATGCGCGCCAGCCAAGCGCCTTTAAAGCCCGTATGGCCAGTAACTAAAATCTTCTTGCCTGAGTAATCCTTCAAAAAATTAGACATGAAAAGGGCTCACCAAATTTTCCAGGGGGCCTCGTTGTTATTCCACAACTCGTTAAGATCTTGAGTTTCCCGGAAAGTATCCATTGGCTGCCAGAAACCTTCATGCTTATACGATTTAAGTTCACCCTTCTTGGAAAGGTTTTCAAGCGGTGCTTTTTCTAAAACACATTCGGCATCGAGGTAATCAAAGATCCCTGGCTCAAAAATGAAATATCCACCGTTGACCCATTTTTCAGCCTGTGGCTTTTCAGCAAACTCAGTCACGGTCTCGTTCTCATCAATCTGCATCGCACCAAAGCGATTTGTTGGGCGCACGGCGGTCACTGTTGCCGTTTTGCCATGAGATTCGTGGAAAGCAGTCAAAGCTTTGAGATCAATATCTGCAACACCATCACCATAAGTACAAAGGAAGCGCTCGTCCTGTACATATTTTTTAATGTTATGAATTCGCCCACCGGTCATAGTTGTAAGTCCAGTGTTTGCCAAAGTTACTGTCCAATTTTCAGCACTTGATTTCGAATGCTGAACGATTCCCTCGTTCTCACCAAGTTTTACAGTGATGTCATGAGTTCGAGCTTCGTAGTTCATGAAGAAATCTTTGATGTAGTCACCCTTATAGCCAAGGCAGATTACAAAATCATTGATGCCCTGCGTGGAAAGGGTTTTCATAATGTGCCAGAGAATTGGACGTCCGCCAATTTCAACCATTGGCTTTGGGCGATACTCGGTCTCTTCGCGAAGACGCGTTCCCAGACCACCTGCAAGAATTACCGCTTTCACGAAACTCCCCCTCTTAGCGACTCGACCTAAAGTCTAACGGCACGGGCCCCCAAGGATTATGGAAGCGGTATTTTGAGCCCTATATTACTA
>CAILBF010000114.1 GCA_903832395.1 uncultured Actinomycetes bacterium
CCCGCCGATTCCATTGAGAGTGACGTTGCAGCTATCGCACGTGCCTCTGCTGCGTATCTTAATTCAGGCGTTACGGCTGCTATCGATTCATGGGTAGAAAAAGATATGGCCCTTGCTTATTTGGCGGCAGCTAAATCCGGCGAATTAACAATTGCCATGAACCTTTCCTTCCTTGCATCGACTGATAGTTGGCGGGCGAAAGTTGAGGAGTATCAAGCACTACGCGATGCGTTTGCAGCTCTGCCCAATCCAGATTTAGTAAAGGCCAACAGTATTAAATTTCTCCTCGATGGCGCACTCTCCGCCGGTACTGCAGCACTGATGGAGCCGTACATAGATGATCCGAGCTCTACCGGAATTAAAATCTGGGACGAGGACGAACTCTTAGATGCCCTTGCCATCTTTGATATGTTGAAATTCCAAGTACATCTTCATGCAATTGGTGATGCTGCAGTTAAGCAGGCCCTTGATGCTATTGAAGCCATGATGCGAATAAATCCCACGTGGGATAGGCGTCCAGTCATCGTTCATGCCCAGTTAATTTGTGATGAAGATTTATCGCGCTTCAAGCGTTTAGGCATCATCGCTAATATCCAGCCACTCTGGTGCTATTTAGATCCCATGAATAGATCGTTGATTTTGCCGCGCATAGGGGCTGCACGAAATGATCTCCAATATCGCCTTCGCACGCTTCTCGATAACGGCGCGAAAATTGCATTCGGCAGCGATTGGCCCGTAACGAGTGAGATTCCTTTACTCGCTCTAGGTGTTCCGATTAATCGCTTGAGTCCCGGCACAGAAGGTACTCAAGGTTGGAATGTCGCAGAAGCAATCACGATGGATGACTCACTAACTTTCTATACTAAAAATGTGGCTTATCAAATGTTTCGTGAATCCGAACGCGGCACCTTAACGGTTGGCAAGAAAGCCGACTTCATCGCTCTAGATAAAGACCTCTTCGACATTAAACCTAGTGAAACTTCTCGGGTGGCGATAAAGGCCGTTTATCAAAATGGCATCAAAGTTCGCTAGTTAAAAAATCAATGCAAGATATTTACTGCTCTTGCGACCACAAGCCCAACAACAATGAGTGATGTAGTTGATTGAAGCAACATCAACATTTTGGCCCATCGGGTTAATGGCATTACATCCGTTGGGCTAAAAGCACTTGCATTTGTGAATGACATATATAAGTAATCTATAAATTTCGGATGCCAATCAGTTGGAGCAAAGGTTGGATCGGTCATCTGTGGAAATAAGAAATCTGGCCAGCTCTTCGTTGCCTCTGCCCTTGCACCAGGCCCACCGCGATCTAAATCCCAAAACCAAAGGCTAAAGATGACGACGTTGGTCAGCCAGATAGAGCCACCGGAGGCTAGAAGTTGTGTCGCCGAACTAATTCCTCCTGAGATGAGCTCTGAGACTAATTTAACGGCCGAAGCGGTATTAGAAATAGTCATGACACCAGTGAGAATGAAACCAATGCGTCGGGTCGGTGGGTGATGACTCATGAATCGTTTTGGACTGAGGGCATACAAACTCAACAAAATCAAAAACTCTAAAAGACAAATCCACTTCTGAAAACTTAAAGAAAGATTACTCGGCAATGTGAATTGCAAAAAAATAACGACCAATACAACCAAGGAGACTGGAAAGCGGTGCTCTCCTAGATGAGGTTTCCGCCAGTGGGTGGTTGGTATATTCAATTAGCCAGAACCCCATTAACGCGAGTTAGAGCCGTTGAAATTAAGGCGCTTATGAGCGCCGAATAGTCCACGCCACTGGCGGCCATTAATTTTGGGTAAACGGAAGTTGAAGTGAATCCCGGCATCGTATTAATTTCGTTAATTACCACTTCACCTTTGTCCGTATAGAAGAAATCAACTCGGGCTAATCCACTGCAACCAAG